>NZ_JAGFJM010000122.1 GCF_024102715.1 Nitrosomonas communis | reverse complement strand
CAACGGCAAAATTAAGGCTTTTGTTTAACACGCGCGGAAAGGGGTGAGAATGATCCAGGCCAATCGGTGTGAGCATGGGCATAAGCTCCCGGAAGAAAAACGCTTTAATCCACTCACGTTGATTGTCTCCCCAATTACTCCTGCGCAGAAAACGGATACCATGACGTGCTAGTTCTGGCAGAATGCTTTCGTTGAGCAACTGGTATTGCCGTGAAACAATTCGGTGTGTTTTTTCGGACACCAACTTGAAAGCCTGACGAGGAAGCATCCCATCCGGCCCAAAGCCTGGCGTATCCATTTTGATTTGTTCTTTTAATCCTGCCACCCGGACTTCAAAAAATTCATCGAAGTTGCTACTGACAATGCACAGAAACTTCAATCTTTCCAGTAATGGCGTTTCTTTGTTTTCGGCCTGGGCAAGCACGCGCCGGTTAAACTCAATCTGACTGAGTTCCCGGTTGAGGAATGGCGTAGAAATAGACAAGTCACTCATGTCGGCTGAATCTGGCATTTTCGGTTTATCGTGTTCAAGTTGTAACCGGGATCAGTCATTGCAACATATTACACTTTTAATTCAAGCTTATTTGTCAGTTGGGACATAGCCTGCTGGTTGATCAGCGCCGTCACCGAAGAAATAAGCCTCCATTTGTGCTGTGAGATATTTGCGTGCTTTGATATCGGCGAGATTCAGGCGATATTCGTTAACCAGCATGGTTTGGTGCTGAATCCATTGATTCCATGCTTCTTTGGATACATTCTCAAAAATTCGTTTGCCTAACTCGCCGGGCACAGTAGGAAAATCCAATCCTTCTGCTTCACGCCCCAGCTTGATACATTTCACTATTCTCGTCATATCATTTTTCCAAACAGGTTAACACAAGAAGCTGTCTTTTTTACTGATTATAAGTTATATGAAAACAATTAGTTGTCAGGATTTCTATTGTAGCGCAACACCCTGGATTACATTCATTTATTCCGGCGCAAGCAGAGTTTTGATCAGCACACTAGTGCAACTCTTGCCATGCTAAACCGGATTATATTTGCTTCATAAATACTTTTGAGCGACGTTGGTAATTGTAAAGATTCTGTTTGCGCTGAGGTAGCTTATCGGGAGTGGATTCGCTGAAACCCCGTTCAATAAACCAATGGGCTGTACGCGTGGTCAGGACAAATAATCTAAGATAACCTTGGGCTCTGGCTTGCTGCTCAATATGTTTGAGTAAAATACTGGCGCAGCCAGTTTTGCGATAGTGTGGGTGAACTGCGAGACAAGCCAATTCGCAAGCACTCTCATCAGGAAACGGGTAAAGTGCCGCACAGGCAATGATCATATTATCGTGCTCCAGCACAGTAAAACGATCAATCTCGATTTCTAATAATTCACGATTGCGTCGCACCAGCACGCCTTCATTCTCCAAAGGCTCAATTAATTGCAGGATACCGCCTATGTCTTCTATTTGGGCGCGACGTATGGTTTGTAGTGGTCCCTGCGTAATCATGCTGCCGATACCCTCGTGGCTAAATAATTCTTGCAATAAAGCACCTTCGATATGACGGCTGATCAGATGAACTCGTGCAACCCCATTCTCACAAGCATGCACTGCGCAAGGAAGATATAACTGGATATCATCTGCCAAATCAATTGGTGCAGTAAATTTCCTCAGGACTGACTTTGCTTCTGCCACAGTCAATTCACGCCATAAAGCGCTGCCTTGTTGTGCGGAGTCGTGCATGATGCCAAGTGGATCCATGAGAAAAATAAGTTTTTCTGCTTGAAGTGCAATGGCAACTTCGGTCGCAACATTTTCCAGTGTCAGATTGAATATTTCGCCAGTGGGCGAGTAGCCCAATGGTGAGAGCAAAATAATTTCTCCATTTTCCATTCTTGCGCGAATGACAGAGGTGTTGATTTTCCGTACTTCTCCGGTATACATCAGATCAATCCCTTCAAGTACGCCAATTGGACGCGCTGTAACGAAATTGCCGCTGGCAACGTGAATGGCAGAGTTTGCCATCGGTGAATTAGGCAATCCCATCGACATCAACGCTTCGATTTCAACACGAACTTTTCCGACAGATTCTTTAACACACTGAAGTGCGGCGGTATCGGTCACGCGCATTCCATTTACATACATGACCTCTAAGTTCTGCTGTTGTAATTGAGATTCAATTTGCGGCCTTGCACCGTGTACGAGAACCAGCTGGATTCCAAGGCTTGCTAACAGATTGAAATCGTGCACCAGTTCGACAAAATTTCCATCGGCCACGACTTCACCACCAAAAGCAATGACAAAGGTTTTACCACGGAAAGCGTTGATATAAGGTGCAACGGAGCGAAACCAAGAGACAAAATCAGTATTGCGTGTCATGTTCAGGTAACGATATTGTGAATATAATGAGAAATCAGCTTTTTCATGAGAGCATATCGATTATGCTGTATTTTATGAGAAGCTATACAATCTCACGGCATGCCTGGCGGCAAAAAGCTATTGTCTTGATTATGGAATGTAACAACTCACTCAATAATCTCCCCATAATGTCTGTATGGCTGCTATTGCAGCGAGCGCTGCGCTTTCTGTTCGCAAGATACGTTGGCCCAGGCAGATTGAAACAAACCTGGCAGCATAAGCTGTTTTTTCTTCTTCTGCGGTAAAGCCTCCTTCAGGACCGACAAGTAATGTCACTGTTGTATCGAGCGGTGGGGAAGGGAATTCAGCAAG
>NZ_JAGFJM010000108.1 GCF_024102715.1 Nitrosomonas communis | reverse complement strand
TCGCAGGTTATTGGCAAAAGCCGTGCAGGCAATACCACAAAGATCCATTTAGCGGTCGATGGTTATGGCTTGCCAGTTGAGTTTGAAATTACCGGTGGAGAAATCAATGACTGTTCTGCAGCACCTGATTTGATTGCCAGGTTGCCTGACACAAAAGCGATTGTTGCGGACAAGGGCTATGACAGCGAATGGATACGGGAACAGATAACGAAGAAAGGAGCTCGGGCTGTGATACCGAGAAAGCGCAACTTGTTAAAGGGTAACGCAGATATGGATTGGGGTTTATATAGATACCGACATTTGGTGGAAAATGCTTTTGCCCGGCTAAAGCAGTATCGGACAATAGCGACACGATACGACAAGCTGAAGCGAAATTTTGAGAGTATGGTAGCCATAGCGTGTGGATATCTGTGACTACCTATGTGAAATGTCAACAGACCCTAGAGAAACTGGCGCTAGCTAATTTGCGTTAGGAGGGTATTGATATAGCCGAATTTCACAATATCAAACCATTCCAAGCAATGATTGGAATACAAAAAGGGATAGATCTATAAAAGATAATCCCTCATTGTACTTTTACTTCACTACTACAAAAATCTAACAAACTAAATCATTTTTCTGTTTCTTCATGATCACTGCTAGCATCCGCATCTGCGTCATGATGATGGTGGTGGTGATGGTGGCTGTGACTGCTGCCCTCCTCCATATCTTTATCTCCTTCAGGTGCTTGTGGTACGAAGCGTGCTCCTTGGGTTTCATGCTCTGGAAGTGCTATAAAAACAGCAACTGAAGTTTCAGGCGTAATCTGGAAGTCTCCCTTTCCTTTCATTATATTGGCATAAACTGGCTTCAGCTCCACGGATTGCCTCTTCCCATCCTTCTCTACCTGAATATTTGCCTTACCTTGACCACCGCTTGTTGAAATTGGCTTATCTCCGTGATCGGTAACATACAGTGTCAATTCTCCATCCTTGGCTACTAACTCCAAATGAAATGGACCAGCTGCGCGAAGCTGACCCCCATGAGGTGCTTTGATTGTGGCCAAATATTCATCTGTATGAGCCAAAGCAAACTGTGGCATCATCGCCATCGCACCTATCAAAACAGATGAAACGATTAATCTTCTCATTTATTTTCTCCTGGATTATTAATTAAGATAAACCATCGCAGCTATTACAGTTTTATAACATCAGTGAACATGGTCACTTGGTGGCGGAAGAATTGCCTTTTCATTATTAAGCTGAGCAAGCTGTTGTGTTAAAAAATTCATGTTCGCCCAGCCGTTTTCATCTATATCAGGTATCCACCTTGCGCGCAAGTAACCATAGCGATCTACCAGAAATTCAGAATGCTCTGGAATAACGCCTTCACCCAGAATATCTGGATGAGTAAGCGTTCTTCGATACAGAATATAACTATTCCTGATCTCATTAGCGCCCTCAGTCACTACAGGAAAGGGTATATCTGCTGCAATATTGAGGATCTCCTGTTGCTCTAGATCATTCATTGGGATAGCCAGAATGGTTGTATTAAGCTCACCCAACTTATCATAAGATGCTTTTAATTGTTGTAAACGATCTTGCGATTGTGGCCAAGTGAAGAATACAAGCATTACTGTTTTTTTCTGCCGAAAATCCTTCAGATAACCACTGGAACCGTCATGCGCAAAATATGAAAAAATAGGCGGACCAATAGATGGTTTTTCAGGAACAACTCTCGGACTCAGCAGACGCGCCTGATAACCGCGTGACATGGCATGCAAATAATTGACGACATCCCAGCGATCCTCTTCTGATAAATTATTAGAAAAACCAGGCATACCTGTTTCAGCAATCCCATACGTTAGCCAATGAAAAAAATCACCGGCAGTATGCCTCGCAGTATGTGGCTCCGTCAGCAAATCAGCAGGCGGCTTTGGTAACGTCTTGGCTAGTATTCCATTACCTTGGCCTTGCGGACCATGACAGGATGTACAATTCTGAGAAAAATGTAGCGATCCATTAGAAATGGAGATAGCATCAAAAGGAACAGGTGTATTTTGATAAGTTTCCGGATAAGCATCCACTGCTAAGGGAGGCAAGGCCACTGCAAAGGAAGCAATTGTCAAAGCAACCGGAATTCCAATCCGCTTTCTCATTTCCCATTTCTTTTTGAAGCCTAACCATACTGAACCAGCAGCCAGTATCAATAATGCAACACCACCCCAGAACAAAAGCTGAACATTTGGCTCATACCAGGTTGCATCTATTGAAAATCTGAAAGAATAAGGCCAGTTTTCCACCATGGCATGCTTTGCAGGTTTGGTATTAGCCAAGATGGTCGCAAATAATACCAAGAAAAAAGCCAAGACAAATTCGATACTGACCCATTTCCTTAGTCGCTGACTACCATTTTGGATCTGCTCGACATCATTATTCTGCGTCAATGCAGGCAGCCATCTGGAACGTGCTCGATATGCGATCATTAGAATGATCACCAATAGCAAAAGTTTTATGTTCAATACCCAACCATATGCACTAGCAACGAGCGCATGATAATCCTTCCCTACCATTCGATCAGCCACGATAAGGCCGGTACCCATTATAATTACCATTGTTGGTAAAGCTACCGCCGAAAATTTCTTCAGGCTCTCAGCGCTCAACAAATCTAGTGGTTTACCTGGATCCTCCTTACTGAATATTATTAGTAGAAAAGCCGGCAAAGCTCCAAACCAGATTCCTGCCAAAAGAATATGCAGCGCATAAGTAAATACTGGCACTAAAGGCATCTCTTCTGCTGCTGAATGGCTTACCATTGAACCCGCAATCAAAGGCAATGATGCAGCCACGGCGCATAAGATGTAATGCCATCTTACCCTGTAAACCTGTCTGATATATAGAATGATTCCAAGAAGAACTAGCGCGAATAATGCACGAGTCGCCCACATTTGTCCCATGCGAGTCTGTTGCACTACTTCCAGCCACGCATCAGGTCGCCACGTATTCGCTGCAATACCAGTCGCTTCACCTGTCGTTGTTGCCAGAACTCCCAGCAGCCCAATTAGAATGATACCACCTAGCCATGGTAATCCACGTTCCAATCGGGTTGCCCAGGAACTCTCGAATACAGCTTTCTGCTGCCCGGCTATCGCAAGAAAAATACAGCTACCAAAAATTATTAAATTGGCTACCAGCTGTGTCCAACGAGCAAACGCAGCAATGATCTCAATCATCTTTTTTTACTTTATCGGCAACTGTAAAATTGTAGTCAGAATCAACCACATGGCCATCTACGGAGAGTACCCGAAACTTCACTGTATACCGTCCTGCTTTCATTTCAGGTAATTCCAGAAAAATCGATTTTAGATCTTCTGGATGAACCTTCACTTTATTATCTGTAACAGGTTTTTTATCGTTATCAAGCACTGAAAGAGACGCATATGCAGGCTCAATTTCCTCATTAAACCAGAGTCGAACTTGCGCAGGTGCTGCAGAAAGTACTGCGCGACGAGCAGGTTCAGCCTTAACCAAAGCAGCATGCGCAAAAGCCTGATTCGCATACATAAGCGTCATGACCGTTACTATGATAGATAACGTTACAACTTGCTTCAAAATTGACACTGTCCATTTTATTTTCATTCGACTACTCCTCATTTTTAAATCAGACATTTCAAATAACCTAAATCATTAGATTATCGAATATGAGCGTGGTTCTAACTTAATTGTGCAAATAACGATAACACTAGGCTGTTTCCAGTTTACTTTTTTTACTGCGCATGAAGAAGAAAGCACCGGCAGCTACCAGTACAAGCGCTCCTATGATGTAAGGAAGATTCGATTTTCCTCCAGTTCCTACCGAGAAAGGAAAACGGG
>NZ_JAGFJM010000083.1 GCF_024102715.1 Nitrosomonas communis | reverse complement strand
GAAGATCTGGTTGGAAGCTATAGTAGATGCAACGCCCGCTATAGGCTACACGCTGCTGATGCCCCCCCTGCTGTCATCCAGTCCGCGCAACGAATTTTTGGCGCATATCTGGCGGTGACGTTTTCCCAGTGCATGGTGAATAAATATCCGGAGTTAATTTTTCGCATCCCTTTCGTTAAAGCAATATTCCCGGATGCGAAATTTCTTTTTCTCAGCCGTAATGGCTGGGATACCTGTCATTCAATTGAGAATTGGTCTACTCAGCTGGGCCAGCAGATTGGAAATGAAACTCATGATTGGTGGGGAGTAAATCGCCGAAAATGGCATTTGCTTCTGGATCAAATTATCCCAAGCTACGCTGACCTGGCGCCCTTTGTTCAGGAAATGCGTCGCTGGACCAGCCAATCTGACATGGCGGCAGTGGAATGGATCGTCACCATGCGCGAAGGCTTGATACTGTTAGATCAATATCCGGCAGAAGTCATGCGGGTTTGTTATGAAGCGCTCTGCTCAGAGCCTCGCCAAATGATGCAAGCAATCACTAAATTCATGGAAATACCGGAGGATGACCTGCAATTCTTACAGTATGCGGAATCAACTTTACAACCAGTCGCAGCGAAGAAACCTTTTAAAATACATCCGTGTATCGAGAAACCCTTCCACCAAGTCATGCATCAGTTAGGCTATGAGAGAACATCATGATACAACGTGCGCTCATTACAATATTATTATCCCTCATCATATTAAGTACGCATGCTGTTCATGCGGCACAGGGAAAGACACTAAACAGCGCAAATAATGGGCCACTACGAGTGGCCCATTTTGTCTTGCGCAACGTTTCGCTGGAAAGTGCACGCACAATGGTTGATCTGGCACAGAATGCAGGATTCAATGCCATTCAGGTTGTCCTGACGGATGGCGTTAGCTTTAAACACGCTCCCTGGAAACCGCTAAAGAATGCCTGGACAAAAGCCGAATTTATTTCATGGATGAAATATGCGCGTTCACGTGGGTTAGAGGTGATTCCGGAGATAAAACTGCTGACCCATCAGGAAAAATTTTTTCAGGAGCAGTATCCTGAGTTGATGTTCAATAAATCCACTTATGATCCCCGTAAGGAAAAAACGTTTAAGGTGGTATTTACTTTTCTGGATGAGATCATTGAGGCCATTCAACCAAAGGCTATTCATATTGGTCACGATGAGGTGGCTGGGAATAAGCCCTATTCAGCAAAGAAATGGTTAAACCCCGGTGAAAAAATGCTGCCGGCAGATTTATTCCTGCAAAACGTAACACGCCTTCATGCTTATCTGAAGCAGAAAGGAGTAGATACCTGGATGTGGGGTGATATGCTGCTGAGCCCGCATGAATTTCCAGGGATGCAATCGATATATTTACATGGAGCTTCACCCGGCTATGGTAAAGCGTTGCGTAATCAGATACCGAAGGATATTGTGATTTGTGATTGGCATTACACTGGCAATCAGACAGATTTTACTTCGCTCAGCACACTGCAGCGTGAAGGATTTAGAGTGATAGGCGCCACCTGGAAAAATCAGAAAACGATCCGTAATTTCAGTCGTTATGCGAAAGCTCACAATGCTTACGGGATGATGGCAACCACCTGGTTCCATGTGCAGCGTAATGAAACCGATCTGGTCAACTGGATTATCCGGACCTCGGGGTTATTGTTCCGGAATCCGGACGCTGCCATATCAATGCAGCCTAACTAATAGATCGTTCTGGGAAAACCATATCGCTCGCAGTGAGTCTGTCAACTGCTTGATTGAATGAATATCGGTCTTCGACAGGCTCAGGTCGAATAGTGTGCTGTTTTACTGGAACAGTCTGCCAGAAACTGTGGTTGCCACAGGATGTGCCGAGGCATCAGGCGCATCAATTCCTTTTCCCTCAGGGATAAGGCTGGATAAGGGATTACAAAACAGAATTTTGAAATGTGATAAGGAAAGTTTAATGGGTACAAGATTATTTTGATGTGATTCTTTTCCCAGATTATTTATCAAAAGAATCATACATTAAGCGATGGCGCTATTGTGCGGCGTTTTGTTAAATGTAATGGACAAAGGAGAGTTTAATGCGCCTCGCAATATTAGGCACTCGTGGCATCCCGGCTTGTTATGGTGGTTTCGAAACATTTGCTGAAGAAATAGCCGTTCGATTGCAGGAAAAGGGTATCGAAGTGACTGTTTACTGCGAGAAAGGCAACAATCCTATACCCACTGATACGGATAAAGGAATTCGTTTGATCTATATCACCTCTCCCAGACTTGGGCCATTTAGCACAATTTTTTTTGATTTATTCTGTTTATTGACAGTGCGCAACCGGCATGACGTCATTTACATGCTTGGGTATGGCACGAGCCTGTTCTGTTTTATCCCACGATTGTGGGGTAAACGTGTCTGGATTAACATGGATGGAATCGAATGGACACGCACCAAATGGTCACTGCCTGCCCGGCTCTGGCTGCGCCTCATGGAACGGATTGCGATGTGGACGCCAAATCGGATTATTGCTGACGCTGCTGCAATTAAAGTTCACTTGCAGCGGCGTTATAAACATTTGCCACCAACCTCAGTGATACCATATGGCGCACCTCTTGTTTCTTATGCTGACAGCAGGTTACTGACAGAGTGGCATTTAGTCCCGAATGGTTATTATCTGGTGGTATGCCGTCTTGAGCCCGAGAATCATGTGCTCGAGATTATGAAAGGCTATGCAGCCTCGGATAACGCGCTCCCCCTTATTGTCCTTGGCAATCACATGACCGGCACTGCTTATGTACAACAATTGTTCTCAGTGACTGATTCGCGCATTCGTTTAATTGGCGCTGTCTATGAGCCAACAAAGTTGCAAGCCTTACGCTTCCATGCGCGCGCCTATTTTCATGGCCATTCGGTAGGCGGCACTAACCCATCCCTGCTTGAGGCGTTGGGATGTGGTAATGCAGTGATTGCGCATGACAATGTTTTTAATCGTGAAGTAGCCGGAAAAGCAGCGCTGTATTTTACTTCATCTGCTGATATTCCTGACCTGCTCAAACAACTTGAATCAGATGAGACAAGGCGTACTGCGATGCGGATAGCCGCCAGAGAAATTATCGCC
>NZ_JAGFJM010000080.1 GCF_024102715.1 Nitrosomonas communis | reverse complement strand
CGAAGACAGCGCACCGCGGCTGATGCCGGTTTCTGCCGGACGGCAAGGTCCTAAACCGTTGCTGATCAAGCTCCCCAGCCTTGCGCAACAGGCAAGATACATCGCGCAGCAATTGAAAGCAGCCCATCAAGACGGAATGGCCTGGAAGGATATGGCGGTACTATATCGTCACTGGGATCCAATAGGCAAAACTATCAATAATGCGCTTACAGGCGCAGGAATTCCTTTTAGCCGGAAAGACACTATTCAATTTAGTGAAAAACAGGACACCGTCAGACTGCTCACTTTCCATAGCAGCAAAGGACTCGAATTTCCCCTGGTCGCCATTCCCAGAGCAAACATGCAGGTTGACGCAGGCATGAGCGATGAAGAAGAAGCATGCCTGTTATACGTCGCCATGACACGCGCAACACGCGAACTAATCGTGCTCGACAGCGCAGAAACTGTTTAGCATTTCTGAGCTATGGCACCAACGTAGTGCTTTTACATATTTCTGTATCTGTCGTTGGTCACCAGTGGGATATAAGCGGGAATGGCTACTGCTCTATCATTTGCCGCTCAAATCTGCAATCGCCCGCAAAGCAACCGACACTTCCTCAGGGGTATTCATGATGCCAAATGCAATGCGTGCATATGGCGTCGCGTACGGTGAAACGCTTGCAATGATATGCCGTTCAAGCAGTTTGTCGACTACCGCTTCCGCTGTAATGCCGGCAACCTCAAAGCAGATGATGCCCGCGGCAAGCTGGCTGTCGCGTGGCGTGTGCAACGTCACGCGCGGGATTTTCGCCAGTCCTTCCCTGCATAGGCTGTTAAGTTCAGCAATGCGCGCAGCGATACGCACGCGGCCAATAGTTTTATGGAACTGGAAGGCATCCGCCATCGCCCACTGATGTTCATAAGCAAAAAATCCGCCGGGTGAAACCCACTCCGCCCGGGTGGGACCCTTGAGCACTTCGCCTTTCAACCACGCCTCCATGAGTTCGTGGCTGATAAAGCTTGGCACCGTCGGGCGGATTTGAGCCCAGGCAGCATCACGTGCCCAGACAATGCCGGTACCGCGCGGCGCCAGTAGCCATTTGTGTGTGCCAGCCGCCAAAAAATCACAGCCTAACTCTGGCAGAGATTCATCCACCGCGCCATAGCCATGCACCCCATCAACTACCAGCAGAATGCGGTCAACTTCATCACGATGGCGATTCATTTCTCCGAGCGCATCCGCGATCTTGCGCACCGGCAGGCGTATGCCGCTGCTGGAATGCACCCAGGTAATGCCGACCACGCGAGTATTTGCCTGAACGGCTTTCACCAGACGGCCGACGATCTCATCCTCCGTTGCGGCAGAAGATTGCTCGAACAATGCAATACGCCGCCAGGAGGTGCCGTTCTTTTCTGCAGCAAAGCGGATGGATTCGTGGTGCGCATAATGGTCATGCACCGTGGTGAGAATTTCCTGGCCACGCTTGAGCAGCAGGCCGTTATAAACCAGCGCAAGGCCGGTGGTAGTATTGGGTGTAATTGCGTATTCACCCGCTTTGCCGCCCGAGTACGCAGCTGCCGCTTCACAAATCCGTGCGGCCATCTCAAATCTTCCTTGCTTCACCATCAGGTATGGATTCTCGTCTATCGCTTTACGGTATTTTTCGATGGCTTCGCGCACTGGCCGCGGATGCGAAGCAATGTAGAAACTGGCTAGATGAATATAGTCAGGCGATAAGTTGAATTGCGCGCGCACGGAAGCCCAATCATGAGAGTCGAATGCACTGGCTGCATGGTTACTGCCCGTTGCAGCCAACGGCAGCGCAGCACCGGCAACGGCAGTCCAGCCGGCACTCAGCAAAAATTCACGGCGCGTCACAGACATCATCTTTCCTCCTTGCTTGCCTATTTGCCATAATCACGCAGCTTGCGCACATGACCATCAAGGGCGCGCATGAAAAGCACGGCACCTTTAATGCCCGTTCGCTGCAATTGACTGAATCAAACCAATCTAGCGCACTTACCTCATGATGCTAGGAAATAATACATGGACGGGCAATAATGCAAATGCATACAATTTTTATCTCTTCTGGATCAAACCACCCATAAATTGCATTTCTTGCTTTTTGCAGGCCTGATGATCTATGAAGTCGACAAATCATCACATTTCTTTCCAGTCAGCGGCTTGTTCGAATGCATAAGCCGCCTGATAGATCGTCACTTCGTCAAAATGCTTGCCAATCAGCATCAAGCCGATTGGCAAGCCCTCCACCATGCCGCACGGTATGCTCATTGCTGGATGGTGGCTAATGTTAAAGGGGCAGGTATTGCCAATTTGCTCTATTGCTCTGGCTACATATTCTTCCCGGCTCGCCTCGGCAGATGGCAGTTTTGTTGCTTTCATGGGCATGGTTGGCATCAGCAGCAAATCATACTCATTCAGCACAGCATCATAAGCAGCCGTCAGCCGGCGCGTCAGGTTAATGGCCTTACCATAATAATGCGTGCCATGATATTTCTTAATATAGCTGCCAAGCACAGTCAATAATTTGGTTGTTTCGGACAATTCATCAGCGCGTTGCTGCCAGCCATGCAGTTTGTCGATTAAGCTGGTGACATACAAATCCGAGCGTGACAGACCATAACCATTGCCAAACATCATGGTCTGCGTAATTCCCTCCACGCCAATCGGCGTCCATATCGCAGGTGCAATCAGATGGCTGGGAATCGATACTTCATCTATTTGGGCGCCCAGTTTTTGCAGCAATTCAGCCGCTTTTTTCACTTTTGCATCCGATGCTGCTTCTGACTCCGGCCGAGCAAATCCTTCCTTCACCATGGCAATTTTCATGCCTTTGACGCCGCCATCAAGCCTCTGTGAATACGCGATCCGCTCCGCTGTAGCAGATTGGCGGGAATCGTAACCATCCCTACCTGCGATCACCTCCAGCATCAGCGCGTTATCCGCCACGTTTGCTGTCATTGGGCCGGCATGATCGACAAAAATCTCAATCGGCATAATGCCGGTGTAAGGCACGAGACCGTAGGTTGGTTTCATGCCGTAGATACCCGACCAGGCAGCAGGCATCCGGACCGAGCCACCCTGGTCTCCGCCGATGGCCATGTCAGCTTCCCCCAGCGCCACCACTGCTGCGCTGCCGGAAGAAGATCCGCCAGCGGAGTATCCCCTCTTGTGCGGATTATGGACTGGCCCCTTGGCACACGTATGACTTCCACCAGAAATGCAATAAGACTCGCAATGCGTTTTGCCAATGATCTCAGCACCCGCATCAAGCAAGCGGGTAACGACCGTTGCATCAACATCTGGCACATAACCCTCGAGAATGGAACAGCCATTCATCATGGGTACGCCAGCCACCATGACATTATCCTTGACCGCGACTTTCTTGCCTTTTAAGGGACCAGTGGATGCACCCTTAATGACAGTCCTGACATACCAGGCATTGCGTGAATTTTCCTCCGCTGGAGGAAAATGACCCGGGGTACGAGGATATTTGACTTGTGGCAGATCATCGGGCAGGGCATCAACCAGATTATATGCATTAATATGAGGCGCGATGAGGCCTATGTAGGACCTCATATCCTCGTCTGTCAGCACAACACCTACTTCTTTTGCGGCCTCACGAATCTGCTCTGCATTGGGTAAGGGAACAGCCATGATTACCTCCTCATTCGTTTCGATGAAGTGACGGATTCAGCAAATGGTACCGCTTGATCAAACAAAATTGGTGGCTTTTCTCTTCTAATTCCATTTCCAAATCAAAAATGACGCGAAGGCGAGCCGCAGACAGTATAAATAATACGGCAAGGTGAAGCCGACAATGTCAGTTTTGATTTAGAAATGGAATAAGGTAGCCAGAACGCCAGAAATTCTTTTTTCCGCCTTCCTATTTGAACCATGTTATGGTAACAAATGACTTTCTTTCCAGGAAACTTGCCTTAACCCGAATATTTCATAAATTGGCACGTGCCCTCACTTGTCTTTTGATTAATAAGAAAGATTTTGCTCAGTCGGGTGTATGAATCACTACACCACTCCTTCTCAAAACTTCCCTATTAATCAAAATCCTGCGTGATCATCACGCGAATTTATGAAATATTCGGGTTAAAACTGTTTTCATGACTCACAAACGGATCGTTCCAGTAAAACCTTTACCGCTTGCGGTGAGCTTGTCGCACTGCCAGGCAATTGGCATTGACCTTCGGCAGGTTCAGACCAACTGTCGTTCTTGTCAATGTTATGCTGAAACGGTCTATTAGTGATGACTTTTCACCAGAGGGGTTGATAATGAGCGAGCAAAAGAAAAAGATCACCGTCTATTACGATGGTGCCTGCCCCAGTTGCATCAAGGATCGGCAGAACTATGAAAAACTGGCAGGAAAAAGCGGAGAAGAAGTATGCTGGTTCGACATTAGCGGGCAGGACGAACATCTGCGCGAGATTGGCATTGATCCGCGCAAAGCCTTGAGCGAGCTGCATGTCCAGGACGAACAGCAACAGGTCGTGTCCGAACTGGATGCCTATATTGTGTTGATGTCGCGAGTGCCGTTACTCAAACCGCTGGCCTGGCTAATCGGTTTACCGCTGCTTCGGCCCCTGTTGTCGTCACTGTACCACCGCATGGTCCAGCAGCGCTTGCAACGAACGGGGCGGCTGCACATGGATGAAAAGCGGCATTTCCAGAGTAAAGACGGCGTCACGCTCACCTACCGGCGATGGACACCCCCGCAAAACGAACAATCCCCACCCCTGGTACTGCTGCATGGCGCAGCCAGTAATTCCACCCGCTGGTGGTATTTCACTCAGCACAGCCAGCTAGCAGCCGACCGGCTGCTGCTGCGCCCGGATCTGCGCGGCCATGGCGAATCGATTTGGCGCGGTCCGGCACGCATCGAGGAATGGCGTCAAGATATCGCTGAGTTGCTGCAGCACGAGCAGCAATCGCACGCGATTATCGTCGGCCACTGTCTCGGCGCCAACATCGCGCTCAACTTTGCCGCACGCTATCCCGATCGCTGCGCTGGACTGGTACTGATCGAGCCGATGGCCCCTGAAGCTGTCACGGGCGTGCTCGCCCGGCTGCGGCCATTTATTCCGCTGCTGCGTGTTACTGTAGCGCTGATCAAACTGCTCAACCGGCTTAGCCTCTATCGGCGCAAACTTGGTACTTTGGACCTGCAGCTACTGGATCGGCGCGTGCATGAGGCCAGTCCTGCTGAGTTGGAAACAATGCTGGCAGATTACGGCAAACCCAAGCATGATCTCAAAGTGATCCCAACAGCACAATACATCAGCAACCTGATCGAAATCATGCGCCCCCTGCCCCTTGCTGAAGTGCAGTGCCCTGCCTTGGTCATCCAGTCAGGTGGACACAGCATCACCGATCCAGAGCGCACCAAAAACCTGTTGCAAGTATTGCCGCAAGTGGAATTTGCTACAGTTGATTCTGAACACTGGCTGCCCGCCACTCATCCTGACGAACTACGTGAATTGATTGATGGCTGGGTGTTGAAGAATTCTACCCTGCGTTAGTCATCGCATTATTGAATCCTCTCTGCAACACAGTACAATCTGGGTCACTGATAACCGGCTACAACCAACAACAATAAAAACTGAATGCGTCAACTCGAACACATTGAAGCCATCGAAAAACGTCTCTGGACTGCAGCCGATACGCTGCGTGCCAATTCCAACTACGCCAGCAACGAATATTTTCTGCCTGTCATGGGCCTGGTATTCCTGCGCCATGCCTACAGCCGCTATCTGACGGTCAAGGAAAAGATCGAACCCAACCTGCCCAGCCGTGGTGGCAAGACGCGCCCGCTGACCAAGGAGGATTTTTCCCAGCAAAGCGCCATCTTTCTGCACCCCAAAGCGCAGTTCGACACGCTTGTGGCTCTGCCTGACAGCGCAGACCGTGCACATGCCATCATCGAGGCAATGGAATCGATTGAAGCCGATTACGAAAGTCTGCGCGGCGTGCTGCCCAAGAGCGAATATCAGGAACTGGATAACCAGGTGCTCGGTCAGTTGCTGCGCACGCTCAATCCCGACGAGCTGAAAAAAGTATCCGGCGACGTGTTTGGCCGCATCTACGAATACTTCCTCACCCAGTTCGCCGACCAGAAAGCGCACGACGGCGGCGAGTTTTTCACGCCCATTTCACTGGTGTCGTTGATCGCCCATGTACTCGACCCGAAACAGGGTACGGTGCTCGATCCCGCCTGCGGCTCTGGCGGCATGTTCGTGCAAAGCGCACGCATTGTCGAGGAGCATGGGCAAAGCCCGACGGAGAAACTCACCTTCCGCGGCCTGGAGAAAAACGCCACCACCCTGCGCCTGGCCAAGATGAACCTGGCGGTACACGGCCTGGAAGGCGACATCCAGAAGGCCATCACCTACTACGAAGATCCGCATGAACTGGTCGGTCGTGCCGATTATGTCATGGCCAATCCGCCGTTCAACGTGGACGAGATCGACGCCGACAAGATCAAGCGCGACCCGCGCCTGCCATTCGGTCTGCCCGGCATCAACAAAAAGGACAAAGTCAGCAACGGCAATTATGTGTGGATCAGTTACTTCTACAGCTATCTGAACGACAAAGGCCGTGCCGGTTTCGTCATGTCCTCACAGGCTTCCAGTGCAGGGGGCGGCGAAGCCAAGGTCAGGCAGAAACTGGTCGAAACAGGCGAGGTGGACATCATGATCGCCATTCGCTCCAATTTCTTTTACACGCGTACTGTGCCTTGTGAACTATGGTTTATTGATCGGGGCAAGCCCGATCGACCCTCATCCCCAACCCTTCTCCCAGCGGGAGAAGGGAATCATTATCGAGGAGGATACGATTTCAGCGGACTGGTTGAACGTGCGCGGGAACTACGCAAGAAGCAGACACCAGCGGAGGAGATATTCTGGGAATTGGTGCGTGATCGCCGCTTCCTGGGTCTCAAGTTTCGCCGGCAACATCAGGCTGGCGATTACATTCTCGATTTTTACTGCCACGAAGCACGTATTGCCCTAGAGCTGGATGGTCCCGTTCACGACGATCGAAAGGATAAAGACCGTAAACGTGATGCTTATTTACAATCACATGGAATAAACGTAATCCGTATCGCCAATAATGAATTGCTCGAATTCCCTGAACAAACCCTGCAAAAAATTGCTGAGCAGCTCCCCTCTCCCTCTCGGAGAGGGGCCAGGGGTGAGGGAGCCATTGCCTATAATCAAAAAGGCAATGTCTTGATGATTGATGCACGCAACATCTACCGCAAGGTCACGCGCAAAATCTACGACTTTTCCCCCGAACAGCAGCAGAATCTGCTCGCCATCGTCTGGCTCTATAGGGGTGAAACTGAGCGTTACCTGCAACTGCTCGCGCAATACCTCAGCAACACGGTCGAACAAGCGCACGCCTGCTTTGAGCTAAAAGATGAACCGGGGCACGTCGTGCGTCCATTACACGCTTATACTGAAGCACTGAGCGCATTGCGCAGCACGATGTCGCCTTTCCTGAACAACCAGCCTGAAACCGGCCCGCAGGCGGAAGTGCTGCAAGAACTGGAGAAGGAGAGCATACTGTTCGAACAGGATATCGAACAATTCCGTCAACATATCGAGAAAAATGGTGGTTGGGTTAGCCCGCAGGGCGTAACCCGACAATCAGACGCCGACAATACCTCAGCTTCCGATGCAGCCAAGACGCTCAGCCATGCCGTAGATATCCTTGCACCCTTGGCTGAAGCGAGTCGCGATCTGATCATGCAAACTGACCTGATCTATAAACTCGCTACCCGCCTAATCGACACCTGCGAGAATGAGTGTGAAGCCCGCGACAGCGATGCCTGGGCCAATCGCGACATTACCCGCGCCCGCAAGGCCGCCGATAAGGCTCGCGCCCAGGCTGTGGAACAGCTCAAGCAGGTGCGCTATTTCTGGAAGCAGGCCCGCTGGCTCGCCGAACGCTTTCCCGAGGCTGAACTGCGCGATGTGCAAGGACTGGTCAAACTGGTAACGCTTCAAGAAATCGCAGCCAATGACTGGAGTCTTACCCCCGGCCGCTATGTCGGCGTGGCACCTGAAGAACTCGATGAAGACTTTGATTTCGAAGAGGCCCTGCGCGAAATTCACGTCGAATTGGAGGACCTGAACACCGAGGCCGTGCAACTGGCTGCGACCATCAAGAAGAACTTCGAGGAGCTGGGGATATGAGCATCGCCGAACTGCTCAAGGCCGACGAAGGCAAGACTCTGGAGTTCAAACGGGATCTCTCCTCCCCGCGCAACCTCCTCAAGACGCTGGTGGCCTTTGCCAATACTGCCGGCGGCAGGATCATCATTGGCGTGGCAGACAAGACACGGGAGCCAGTCGGGATCGACAATCCGCTGGATGAGGAAGAACGGCTCTGCAACCTGATCGCCGACGCCATCAGCCCCCGCCTGGTACCCAATGTCGAAATGACCACGGTCGACGGCAAAACCCTGCTGGTGATCGAGATTTTCCTGAGCAATTCCCGTCCCCACTACCTACGTTCCGAGGGGCCGGAAAGCGGGGTGTATGTCCGGCTCGGTTCCACCAACCGCCAGGCCGACCGGGAGCTGATCGGCGAACTGCGCCGGTCCGTTGAGGGAGTCTCGTTTGATGAACTGCCCATGCCGCAACTCTCCATGGATGATCTCGCGATCGACGCGATCAAACGCGCCTTTGCCGGTATTCGCGAAATCGATGAGCAGGCGCTGCTCACCCTGAGACTGCTGGTTAAGGAACAGGGCAAAAGCGTGCCGACCCGGGGCGGCGTGCTCCTCTTCGGGCGTAACCGGGTTGCGCAATTCCCCGATTGCTGGGTGCAATGCGGCCGGTTCATCGGCACAGACAAGGCCAGGATCTTTGACCATATCGAGCTGGAGGAACCCCTATCGGTACTGGTGGACAGCATCATGCTTTTTCTCAAAAAACACGCCATGCGTGGCGCGGATTTTTCCGAAGTACGGCGACGGGATATCTGGAGCATTCCTCTGGAAGCCCTGCGCGAAGCGGCCATCAATGCCCTGGTCCATGCTGACTGGTCTCAGCGCGGCGGACCTGTTCGGGTTGCTTTCTTCGACGACCGCATCGAAATAGAAAACCCAGGCATTCTGCCACCGGGCATGACGGTGGCAGACATGCGCCAGGGTGTTTCCAAAATCCGCAATCCCGTGATCGCCCGTGTATTCAGGGAATTGAAACTGATCGAACAATGGGGATCGGGAGTCCCTCGTATCTTCCGGGAAACCGCAGCGGCGGGTTTTCCCACCCCATCCATCGTCGAACTGGGCCTGCGCGTGCGTTTTATTTTTCCGTTAGCTGAAATGATCAAAACAGCGGAAGTTCCACATCCACAGTCAGGAGCACAAGTCATCGCACAAGTCACCGCACAAGTCACCGCACAAGTCGGTGAGTTCTGCCGGGAACCGCGTTCCGCCAGAGAGATCATGGAGATGCTCGGCCTGAAACACTGGAAAACCTTTCAGAGTAATTATCTCAACCCTTTGCTGGAAGCAGGCTTCATCGAGCGCACCATTCCCAACAAACCCCAAAGCCGCCTGCAGAAGTATCGCCTGACCGAAAAAGGGAAAAATGCGCTGGGGGATAGAGTATGAGAAATTGTGAAACAGGCTGTTTCGCTAGTTGTGCAAGGGAGGCTGACATCATTGTTGGACTGGAAGATCTGAATGTCGAGGTGATTCAACTCGCCACAACCATCAAAAATAATTTTGAGGAGTTGGGGAAATGAGTTGGATGCCACAGAGGTTGGATCAACTTGGGTACCTTTCACGCGGTCGTTCTCGACACCGCCCACGTGATGCCGCTCACCTCTATGGTGGACCCTATCCTTTTATACAGACCAGCGACGTTAAGCACGCCGGCCTCTATATAACTGAGTATAAACAGACTTACAACGATGCTGGTCTTCAGCAAAGCAAGCTTTGGCCTGCAGGAACGCTTTGCATTACAATCGCTGCCAACATCGCCGATACCGCAATACTCGGAATAGATGCTTGCTTCCCAGATAGTGTTATTGGCTTCATTGCCGATGAAAAGAAAGCTGATGCTCGCTTCGTAAAGTACCTGTTCGATGCGACAATCAAAAGGCGTGTTAAGCAATTCACACAAGGAGCTGCTCAAGACAACCTCAGTCAAGAAAAACTGCTTTCAATTGAGTTTCCGATCCCAAATGTGAGCGAGCAAAAGAGGATCGCCTCCATTCTCTCCGCCTACGACGACCTGATCGAAAACAACCGGCGGCGGATACAGTTGCTGGAACAGGCGGCACGGCTGCTCTACAAGGAATGGTTCGTCCACCTCCGCTTCCCCGGCCACGAACACACCAAAATCATCGATGGCGTGCCGGAGGGTTGGGAGAGGAAAACAGCATTTGAGGTAATGGATATTCTCAGTGGAGGAACACCAAAAACAAATGTACCGGAATACTGGAATGGAGATATTCCATTTTTTACGCCAAAAGACACAACAGATTATGCTTACGTTTTTGTAACAGAAAAGCATTTGACTGATCTGGGGATTAAGAACTGCAATAGTAAACTTTACCCCAAAGACACTGTGTTTATTACGGCACGTGGAACGGTAGGAAAGATCAATCTCGCCCAGACTACGATGGCTATGAATCAATCGTGTTACGCATTAATCGCAAAACCTCCCCTCAATCAGTATTACCTCTATTTCGCACTCATTGATGGCGTTGAGCATTTCCGCAGCCGAGCGGTGGGCGCAGTGTTTGATGCTATCATCCGCGACACATTCAAGCTTATACCCTTTGTAGCTCCCGAAAGGAATCTAATTCAAACATTTACTGAGCATACAAAACCGATACTTAAGCAGATAGACATCCTTTCTACAGAAACACGTAAGCTTATACAAGCGAGAGACTTGCTGTTACCACGTTTAATGAATGGAGCGCTAGCGGTATGAGCAATGAGATCAATCAAATTTCAGCAAGCAAATTCTTACAACACTATGTTCAAAACGCCTCTTATCTAATGTGGTTCCTAGGTGCAGGTACTTCACGTTCAGCAGGTCTACCTACTGCAATCGATATTATCTGGGATTTAAAGCGTCGCTATTACTGTCGGCATGAAAATCAAGATTTGCAATTACACGACATTAACAACAATGCCATAAAGCATAAGATTCAAACATACATGGATAGTAGAGGATTTCCGGCTCGCTGGAGTCCAGAAGAATATTCATTTTATTTTGATTTAATGTTTGGTAATGACTATCAAGCCCAGCAACAATATATCCATGAGGCTCTTTCAAGCGACAAAATTTCCCTGAATATAGGCCACCGCATATTAGCTGGCTTAATGGCGATGGGTAAAGCAAGAATCGTCTACACGACAAACTTTGACGAAGTTATAGAAAACGCTTTTGCAGAAGTCACCAGCAAAAACCTGTCAACCTATCATTTGGAAGGCTCTTATGCTGCATTGGATGCTTTAAATAAAGATATATACCCACTTTATGCAAAAATCCATGGTGATTTTCGCTACCGGAGCATCAAGAACTTACCAGAAGATTTGCAAAACAACGATAGAGAAATTCAGAAATGTTTTCTGGCAGCTACAACAAGATATGGACTAGTGGTATCAGGCTATAGTGGTCGTGATAGGAATGTTATGACGATGTTTCGTGAAGCAATTAATCAAAACAATGCGTTTCCATATGGATTGTTCTGGGCAACCCCAAAAACAACCAGTGTAGAAGATGGGGTGTGGGAACTTATCGCAGATGCAAAGAAGAAAAGCGTGGACGCACACGTTATTGAAATCGGAACTTTCGATGAAATGCTCTCAAAAATATGGCGTCAAGTAGAAGGTAAGCCTCAAGCACTTGATAACAAAATTAGAACAGCACGTGCTACAAATTTTTCTATTCCACTTCCTGCACCGGGCAAGCAGTATCCAATCCTACGTACCAATGCACTGCCTGTACTTATGCTTCCACTTCGATGTGGCATGGTTGAATTAAACGACTCTATCACATTTGGAGATATCAAGAAAAAAATTATTGAAATATCGCCAAATGCTGTTCTAACTTATACTGACAAAATATTGTTCTGGGGAAATAGCAAAGAAATCGTTAAATTACTTGCTGCAAATAAAGTTAGAACGATTAAATCTTATGACATTGAGGAAGGGTTAAAGCTCACATCTGAATCTACCATCATAAGAGCCTTTTTCGAAGAGGCACTTGCTACAGCTCTTTGTCAAAGTAAACCGCTGTTTCTGCGTCGTAGCAAAGACAAAACATATTATGCCGTAGTAAAAAATTTAGCTGCAAATGACAAGCTATTTTCACGAATGCGGAATGAGCTTGGTGATATCACAGGAAACGTACCAGAATTGAAGGATGTAACTTGGGCGGAAAGTGCTTCAATCCATTTAGAAGAACGTGGTGGAAATTTATGGGTTATGCTTAGGCCGGACATCTGGATCAAGCCACTCTCAAAAAGACAGGAAGCACGCAGCTTTCTGCGTCAGCGATGTCTGAAACGATATAACAAGCAATCCTATCAGCTTTTAGATATGTGGATTGAAATATTGCTCGGCAAAGTAGGATCTGGAGATACAGTCAATGTATCCTGTTTTCAGGATACTGAATACAGCGCGGAATTCAAGATTGGAACCCGAACTGCATACAGCCGGAAGTGTGGCCATGAACGCTAAACTTTCTAGTCTTCCTGCATATTCCATCTTGCCAGAACCTCATCTCTTGTTTCAGGAAAGCAAAACAGACACACATCCACTTCGTGGTCTCGTACGGTATGGTCCGTACAGCGCTGGTTTAGGTCTGCTCCACCACGTGAGATTGGCCTATCTGGCACCAGCAACATATATGGGCAAACTAGACAGTCTTGTATCAGAACTCAGCAATGCTGCCGTAGCGAAAGAAGCCCTTAATTACTATATTCAATATCCTGGGTTTGAAACCGTGTTTCGCGCTCCATTGGTTCCGCCAACAGAAGTACTTAAATGCGCTATGCCTAAAGAGTGTGACGTGCTTGCTGATTCAAGAAATGGGACTGTTCTCTCTGAGAACATTTTCCAGTCGATGACCAATCTGCTAAGGCAGAAGAATAACTTTGATGTGGTTCTCATTTATTTACCGCAGAACTGGAAGCAGTGTTTCGAGTATGAAGGTTTCAATCTGCATGATAGGATCAAAGCAAAAACTGCCTTACACAATCTACCAATACAAATAATCAACGAAACGGCTTTTACCCGTAATTGCCGTGCAAATGTAATGTGGGGCATCAGTGTTGCCCTTTATGCAAAGGCTGGCGGTATCCCATGGAAGCTTGCGGAATGGGACAAGGACGAAGCCTATATTGGCCTGAGCTATGCTATCAAGAAGCAGTCGGAAGGAAATGATTACACAACTTGTTGCAGCCAGGTCTTTGATCCAGACGGCACCGGTTTTGAGTTTATTGCCTATGATACACGAGAATATACAACCGATCGGAAAGGTAATCCATATCTCAGCTATCAGGAAATGCAATCGGTTCTCTCAAAAAGCTTGCACCTATACCAGAATAGTCATAACGGTCGAATTCCTCGCAAAATATTCGTCCACAAATCAACGCATTTCACAGAGGAAGAAATTCAAGGCACGCTCGACGCCTTCGGCAGTAAAACTGAAGTCGAGCTTGTTCAAATTATACGGAATACAAACTGGTATGGTCTTAAAGTTGATGGCCCACAAGGCACCAATAAGAGCACAACTCCTGCCGGTTACCCGATAGATCGCGGTCTATATCAACCTTTAACAAGTTCGGAATGTCTATTATGGACACAAGGCAGTGTATTAAACGTCAATCAACAAAACACAAATAAACCGGTTTTTAAGGAAGCTGCTCTGAAACCGCTTCCCGCTCCGATAATCCTGCGCCGCTTTTCTGGTGAGGGAGGATGGCATGACACCTGCGCGAGCATTCTCGCTCTTACAAAAGTTGATTGGAATAACAATACACTGTACAAGACGATGCCTGTGACTATTGGCTATTCACACCTCTTTGCTGAAGTAGTCAAACTAACACCTGAGATCAAGAACGATGTCTATGATTATAGATTTTTTATGTAGCTAAGATAACAAATAAAAAATCAAACGATTATTCCTGACCCAACCTTAATATTTGTTTCATATATATTATGCTGGACCGGGGTTCGTAATAAAGCAAGAGAGACCACAATGTTATTAGATAAATTGCGCAGCCAAAAAGATGTCATCATGGCACTGTGTAGTCAGTACGGCGCACGACGCATTCGCGTGTTTGGTTCTGTCGCCCGGGGCGAAGAGCAATCCGACAGTGATGTCGATTTTCTGGTGGATTTTCCACGGGGTTACGATCTGTTTAAGCAGCGCATCCCGCTAACTGAGCGGTTGGCAGATTTACTCCATCGCCGGGTGGAGCTGATCCCCGAACATGAATTGAACCGTCATATCCGCGAGCAAGTATTAAAGGAAGCGATAGAGCTATGAGTAAGTTTAGGCACGACAATAGGCATCACATGATGTACTATATGATGTCTCTAAACTTTTGTGGAAATATTGGCTATGCGTACAACGCTGAATATTGATGACGACTTGCTGATGGAGGCGCAGCGTATCACCGGCGTGACTGAGAAGGCCGCCCTGGTAAGAGAAGGATTGCGCGCCTTGATTGAGCGCGAGAGCGCCCGACGACTGGCCAAACTTGGTGGTTCGGAGCCGCAGCTGGTGCCGATATCCCGACGGCAAGCCGATTCTGTATGATTTTGGTGGATAGTTCGGTATGGGTCGATCACCTGCGAAGCGGGGATGCAGAACTTGTCGTGCTGCTTAATTCCTTACAGGTGCTGATCCATCCCTTTGTACTGGGTGAGCTGGCTTGTGGCAACTTAAAACAGCGTGCAGAGGTGCTTTCCCTGTTGAAAGACATGCCTAGTATCAAGGTGGCTACCGACGATGAAGTGCTGTACTTCATCGAGCGCCATGCTTTGATGGGCAAGGGTATCGGCTATGTGGACGCCCATTTGCTGGCTGCCGTGGTGCTGGCTGATGGCGTTCAGCTTTGGACGCGCGACAAGCGGCTGTGCGGGGTAGCCGAATCGCTGGCGCTGGCCTATAGCAAAATATAGCAAAGCGTGAACCCCTAAACAGATCATGGCTTATACCGAAGACACGCTGGTGCAGCAGACCACCGCCGACTATTTGGCACAGCAGCTCGGTTGGCAATCAGTGTATACCCATAATCATGAGGATTTCGGGCCGGACAGCCTGCTGGGCCGCGCTTCCGAACGCGAGGTGGTGCTGACGCGCCCGCTGCGCGCTAGGCTGATGACATTGAATCCGGGCCTGCCGGATGCAGCCTATGACGATGCCGTGCGGCAGATTAACGCTACCCTAGCCTCACAAACTTTGGTAGCGACCAATCGCGAGAAGTATGAACAACTCCGCGACGGCGTACAGGTCTCCTTTCGCAATCGACAAGGCGAACTGGAACGGCAGCGGCTACGGGTGCTGGATTTCGATCATCCCGATAACAACGAATTTCTTTGTGTGCGCGAGCTGTGGGTGAAGGGGGATCTCTACCGGCGGCGGGCGGACATCATCGGTTTCGTCAACGGCTTGCCGCTGCTGTTCATCGAGTGCAAAAACATTCATCGCAACCTGAGAACCGCCTTTGAGCAGAATTTTTCTGATTACCGCGACACCGTGCCGCACCTGTTTCACCATAACGCCTTCGTCCTGTTCGGCAATGGCGCACAGGCCAGGATCGGCTCTATCACCAGCCGCTGGGAGCATTTCAGCGAATGGAAGCGCCTGGCCGAGGAGGTGCCCGGTGCGGTGGATATGGAAACACTGCTCAAGGGCGTATGCGACCGCCGTAACCTGCTCGATCTGGTGGAAAATTTCATTCTGTTCGATGAATCTGCGGGTGAGCCCAGAAAGATCCTTGCCCGCAACCATCAATTTCTTGGTGTCAACCGTGCTATCGCGGCGGTAGCTCGGCGCTACCGAGCCGCGACCCTCACCCAGCCTCTCCCATCGGGAGAGGGGCAACAAGTAATGAGCAACTCAAGGCTTCAATCCCCTTCGCCCTCGGGGAGAGGGGTTGGGGGTGAGGGAGGGACGACAGATAGCTTAAGTCGTCTAGGTGTCTTCTGGCACACCCAGGGTTCAGGCAAGAGCTATTCGATGGTGATGTTCACGCGCAAGGTGCACCGCAAGCTGGGCGGCAACTTCACTTTTCTGATACTGACCGACCGTGATGATCTCGATAGCCAGATTTACAAGACCTTTGCCCACTGCGGCGTGGTGGATCATGACCGTGAACCCTGCCGGGCTGCCAGCGGCCAGCACCTGAATGAATTGCTGAGCCAGCACAAGACTCACATTTTTTCACTGATACAAAAATTCACATCGCTAAAAGCGACGCCCTCACCCGTCCTGCAGCCACCCTCTCCCAATGGGAGAGGGGTTGGGGGTGAGGGTCGCGAAATGGCTATTTCACTTCGCGATGATATCATCGTCATCACCGACGAGGCGCACCGCACCCAATATGGCACGCTGGCGCTCAACCTGCGCAATGCCTTACCTCATGCGAGTTACCTCGGCTTTACCGGCACACCGCTGTTCAAGGATGACGAAATCACGCGTCGGGTATTCGGCGAATATGTTTCCACCTATGACTTCCAGCGCGCGGTAGATGACCGCGCTACGGTGCCACTCTATTACGATGCGCGTGGGGAGAAGCTGGGGGTGGCAATTGGTGACCTCAATGAACGCATTGCGGAAAAGCTGGAGCAATTAGAGACCGATGATATCGATGTCGAACAGCGGCTGGAGAAAGAGCTCAAGCGCGATTATCACATCATCACTGCGGGCAAGCGTCTCGATCAGGTCGCCAGGGATTTCGTGCAGCATTACTCAACTGCATGGGAGACCGGCAAGGCGATGCTGGTGTGCATCGACAAGGTGACGTGCGTGCGCATGCATCGCTTGATTGCGTTTTACTGGCAAGAACGCATTCGCGAGCTGGAGAAGGAGCTGGCAGCGGTCAGCGACGATCAGGACGAACTATTCCGTCAACGTCAGCTCGACTGGATGCGCGAAACCCGCATGGCAGTGGTGGTGAGTGAAGAACAAGGTGAAGTGGACAAGTTTCGCAGATGGGGGTTGGACATTATTCCGCACCGTAAACTGATGAAGGAAGGCATCGATCTGCCCGCAGCGATGCGCATGAAGCCTGAGTACCGTCACCTGCAAAACATGGCATTGGATGACGCTTTCAAGGCAGAAGAGCACCCGCTGCGTGTGGCCATCGTCTGCGCCATGTGGCTGACCGGTTTTGATGTGCCGAGCCTGTCCACGCTTTACCTCGACAAACCGCTCAAGGCGCACACCCTGATGCAGGCCATCGCCCGTGCCAATCGCGTGCATGAAGGCAAGAACAACGGCCTGATCGTGGATTACTGCGGTATCCTCAAGCATCTGCGCCAGGCGCTTGCGACCTTTGCCGGCACGCAGTCTGAAGGCGATAACAGCGAAACCGATCCGGCCCGTCCTAACGAGGAATTGCTGGCGGATCTGGCTGAAGCGATTTCCCTGGTACGCGCATTCCTCGCAGACCGCCGTGCATCATTGGAGAACGTCATGCACCAGACCGGCTTTGCCCAGAACGCCGCGATCATGGCTTGCAAGGAAGCTGTCAACGAAAACGACGAAAGCCGCAAGCGCTTTGAAGTGATGTGCCGTGAAGTGTTCAAGAAGTTCAAGGCCTGTATCAATATCTCAGGAGCAAATACGCACCGGCCCGAGCGGGATGCGATCAATATCGTCTACAGGAGCCTGCAGCAGGATCGCGAGCAGGCAGATATTGCCGATATCATCCGGCAATTGCATTCGGTGGTGGAGGATGCAATAGCAGTTAAACCGAAGAGTGGCAAATACAATCCATCCCCGTTCGATATCAGCAAGATCGATTTTGAACGACTGCGCAAGGAGTTTGCGCGCAGCCCCAGAAAAAACACCACCGTACAGAACCTGCGTGAGGCTGTGGAGCAGCGATTACAACGTCTCTTGCTGCAAAATCCACTGCGCACCGACTTCCAACAGCACTACGAACACATCGTTTCCGAATACAATCGGGAGAAAGACCGACTAACGATTGAAAAAACCTTCGAGACCTTGTTCAAATTCGCTCAAGAGCTTGACGAGGAAGCGCAGCATGCAGTGCGTGAAGGGCTGGACGAAGAATCCCTCGCGATTTTTGATCTGCTCAGAAAACCAGATCTCAAACCGGCAGAGATCAAGCGTATCAAGCTGGTCGCGGTACAGTTGCTCGAAAAGCTGAAGGCAGAAAAGCTGCGAGTAGATCATTGGCGTGATAAGGAAGCCACCCGCGACGCGGTGCGGGTAACCATTCGGGATTATCTTTGGGATGAGCGCACAGGACTGCCGGTAGAAGCCTTTGCAGAAGAGGATGTGGAGGAAAAGGCGATGGAAGTGTTCCGGCACATTTACCGGGTTTACCCGACCTTGCCTTCACCCTATTTTAGTGCGCAATCAGGAGTGTGATGGCATCAGTATATTCACAGATGGCCAATAAAAACCTTATGCAAGAAAACCTTCATCAGTAAAATTTACAAATCCTTGACTGATACAGGCATGACCTCGACGCGATTCTGCCGCTACAGCACTCCAGCAAATTTCATCGAGATCATGCCTTTCATGCTAACAAATTGTATTTACTTCCCTTCTTCACAGGGTTGACGCAGCATTTTCCTGACCGCATCGGCATGCATCTCCTCCGCTACAATCTGGCCGCGTGCATAATCTTCCAGCACTACTGATTTACCCTGGGCTAACTCCAATAATTGGTAATAGATCTTGAGCGCCTCGTTTTCATATGCAAGCGACTCCCGCAGGATGTCGCCAACGGGAACCGAGCAGACTAAGTCGGTATCATGCACATGCGTCTCCAGCAATGGACCGATGGCAAGCGAGGGATGTCCTCCTAACAGGGTGACCAGCTCGCCTGCCTTTTGCGCATGCAACAATCCTTCCTGAGCTTGTTTATTTAACCATTCGACGATGGGTATGCGGTTATAGCCGTATACCATCAGAGCATAGTGGGTATAACGCACTACCCCAGCCAATTCGAATTCCATGATCTGATTCAATAATGCGACTGCTTTATCTTTATCTAGGTTCATGTGTTTCTCCTTTCAGCTTGGTTAGAAAGCCAGTGAAGCAGAGTTGTTCCAGCTCTTTACAATTTGTCTGCGTGGCTGCTGAGATATTCTGCCACCCCTTCCGGGCTTGCCTTCATGCCGGGTTGTCCGCTTTTCCAGCCAGCCGGGCATACTTCACCATGTTCCTCATGGAAACGCAGCGCGTCAACCATGCGCAGCATCTCGTCGACATCGCGTCCGAGTGGCAAATCATTAACCACCTGATGGCGCACGATACCCTGTCTGTCAATCAGGAATGAGCCGCGCAGCGCAACATGGTTAGGATGGGCCACGCCATAGGCATTCATTATTTCACCACCTAAATCAGCCACCAGCGTGATATCGATCGGGCCGAGCCCGCCTTTGGTGACAGGGGTGTTACGCCAGGCGTAGTGCGTGAATTGGGAATCGACTGAGATACCGATCACTTCCACATTGCGTTCGCGGAAATCCTTTGCCCGATGGGAGTGCGCAATGATTTCCGAGGGACAGACAAAGGTAAAATCCAGCGGATAAAAGAACAGCACTGCATACTTGTCGCGAATATGCGTATGAAGGTTGAAATTTTCATCGAAACTGCCATTAGGCAACACCGCAGGCTTAGTAAAATCAGGTGCAGGTCGTGTGACGAGTACAGACATAATGTCTCCTTTTTAGTTAGTAGATAAACCAAGTTTAACAATCAACATCTATGAAGTCAGTTTAATCAATCATCAAAACATTCTTCCTTCATTTCCGTAAAATTATACTCGTTATCATCATCACAAAAACAATCAACTCAAATTTCGTGATTGAATCCGGATTAGATTTAAGGCCATCTTACCAGCCCTTGATTTTAGATAGCGTCATGCTGCAGAAATACCATTAGCCACCGCACGGTGAAAGGATGTAGGCACAGGATAGTCCGGCAATTTGACTGGGTTTGACTTAATCAAGTAAAACTGTTTTCTCATTCTTATAGGAGTTACATCAATGCAGCAGTGGATTTTTCTCTCGATCGCTATCCTGAGCGAAGTGATTGCCACCTCATCCCTCAAGGCGGCTGAAGGATTTAGCCGCTTTTGGCCTTCGCTGATCGTCCTAGCCGGATATTTGCTGGCTTTTTACTTTCTATCGCTCACGCTTAAAACAATCCCCGTGGGCATAGCCTATGCTATCTGGTCAGGTGCAGGTGTTGTGCTCATTGCGCTGGCCGGTTGGCTTTTCCTGGGGCAATCGCTGGATATGCCGGCAATCATAGGCTTATTACTGATCGTTGCAGGGGTCATGGTCATCAATGTTTTTTCCAGAACGATCTCACACTAACCCAACAATCGGAAAAATCACACCTCATTTTTACCCAGATCAGTCAAAAATCGATCCAGGATTCCCTTGCTGGCATGCGGCATCACCACCACATGTGCACAAGGCGCTTGCTGCCCATCGATAGTCAATCCCATGGTCGCCAGGTTATAACGATTCACCACGGCATCGCTCGGTTTTCTGAAATAAATGATATTGGATTGGGGATTGACTCTCACAGGATGTAAATGGCCATAATGGGTCACCATCTCCTTTAGCAGATACGCTGCATTGTCCAGCATGGCCCTGGCATCAGCAGCCTGCTTTGTAAATGACGACGCTGAGCTAAAGAAATAAAACTCAGCCGGTTTTACCGCATCACGCGAACAGGTAATGGTGCCTGGCACTTGCAAAATATACTCAGATTCATGAACCTGACCAAACTGCGCGTGAAATGCCTCAAAATTTGTCCGGGGCGTGATGAACAAGCCTGCCGGTGAAGGAAATCCAAAAAATTTATGGCATGAGACGGCAATGGAATCGTAGCGCTTTACCTTTTTCCCCGTTCCCTGGTCGGGAATCTCATGCCAAAGATCACTGGCAAATGAGGTATGAGGCAGATAGCCACCGAACAATGCCGCATCCAGATGAAGATAAGAGGCTCGATTTTTAAGCTTTGCCTGAATGCCATCAATGGAATCAACTGCACCTTTGAAGGTGGTGCCTATCGTTGCCACCACCAAGGCTGGGTAATTGGAATTTGCATCCATTTGCCGTTCCAGATCATCGGTATCCATGCTGCCATCTTGATGAGTCGCTACCACTACCCATTCCAGATTCAGTAAATCCCTCAGAATCTGGATCGAATAATGCGCCTCCTGGGTGAAATAAATTTTAGGCATCACCCCTGTCTGGCTTTTAAGAAGGGTGCGGCCCATATACAGTCCGTGCATATTGCTGTCGGTACCGCTATTGGTAAGGAAGCCCCAGATATTGTCTGATGAAAAACCATACACCGTGCCAAACCGGTTTATCAGCTCTTTTTCAAATAAATGGCTGTTAAAAGGAATGTGGCTATGATGATAAGGATTGCCTACATTGTTAAAACTAAACTGATCCAGACCAACAGCAAATAGCTCCTGGCGCCAGGCGAAAAATTCCTCTGGTGGGGTAGTCATATTGATCGGATACCCCTATCATATTTTTCTGCTGCGGCAGCCCTTGCATACCTTCTAGTATTGCAGAAGAAGCCTGCTGTGGACGATTGAACAGGGATTGACCCAACATCGCCTGGGGTGAGCAAGTCGCTATCAGGGCAGTTGCACCACTCAGGCTAAGAAATTGCCGTCGACTCAATAACATTATTCTCATCTCCTCGCAAATAATATGTATCTTGGTCAAGGTAATTAGTAAGAGCAGTAAATGAGCAAGGAATTCAATTTTCAGCATCATAAATGCTTTATCTTGTTACCTTTTCTATACTTCTCACGCATAAATTGCCGCAATAGCAGCAAAAACCAACACCATCATACACAAACACAAACCTGATCATGATTACGTGCATATCTGTATTATTCACAATGGCCATACCCATAACAGCATAGGTATGCTCACCGCGAAGATCAGGAGTTCCAGTGGTCCACCCAGTCGCCAGTAATCACCGAATTGGAATCCGCCTGGACCAAGAATAAGGGTATTATTCTGATGGCCGATAGGCGTTAAAAAAGCGCAGGAAGCACCCACTGCCACCGCCATCAGAAATGTATCCGGATTAACGCCAAGCTGATTTGCCGTGCTAAGCGCAATAGGACACATTACTGCCGCAGTAGCGGTATTATTCATCAGATCGGAAAGTGTCATGGTCACAATCAAGATCAAACCAAGCGCGATCATTGCATTTTCTTGTGCCATGCTCGTTGCCAGCAAACCGCGTGCGATCAGGTCAGCAGTACCTGTGCTTTGCATGACACTCGCGACTGGTATCAGTGCCGCAAGCAATACAATAACTGGCCAGTCGATCACTTGATAAAGCGATCGCGATGGCACAGTATGAAAAATCATCGACACAAGCACTCCAAACGTAAAGGAAATTGCGGGTGGCAGCAAACCGAAAGCAGCAGTACCTACGGCTATCACCATAATCGCAGCAGAAACGATCGCCTTGCGTTTGTCAGGAATATGTAACTGCCTTTCTGCCAGAGGCACACAACCTGTGTTATCAGCAAATCCAGCAATAGCCTCAGGTGAACCTTGCAAAAGTAGCACATCTCCTGCCTTGAATCTGATCGCCCGCAAGCGTGCAATGGATCGCTGTCCTTTGCGCGATAAAGCAAGCAAATTGATCCCATAACGGGTGCGTAACAGGATGTCGCTGGGTGAACGGCCGACCAGATCGGATGCCGGCAAAATCGCAAGCTCCATTAGTACAATTTCATCCAAAGAAATGTCTTTTTTCTCTGCCAGGGAAGGCTCAGCTTTTGCATCATTTCCCTCCCCTGGGGGGATTACTTTTGCCTTTTTGCTATTTTCTCGTTCTGCTGGTGAAGACTCCTCGTTATCTTCTTTTTCTATCCCGGATTTTGCCTCTTCTAGCTCCAGACCAAGACTGGATAATACATTCGCAAGTGACCCTGCTTCAGCTTCAATGATCAGAATATCACCAGCATGTATGACTCGGCCTAAATACGGCACAGCCATGCGCACATCGTTGTGCACCAAACCAACAACCTGCGCATCTATTTCGTTAAGTATAGCCTCGATTTCACGCAGCCGCATACCTACAGCCTTGCTACCATCCTGCGCACGTGCCTCAGTGAGGTAAGCACTGGTATCGAAACCTTCACTACTTACCTGTTTGCGTATCGGCACCAGTCGCCAACCAAACAAAGAAATGAACAAGATTCCGATTACTGCAACCACAAATCCCACAGGAGTGAAGTCAAACATGGAGAAATTTCCCAAGCCTATTTCAGCGCGTACTCCCGAAACAATTAGATTAGGCGGTGTACCAATCAGGGTGATCATGCCGCCAAGAATAGAACTGAAGGCAAGCGGCATCAGCAATCGGCCAGGCGGCATCTCCAGACGCAGCGCAGTTTGCAGCGCTACCGGCATCAGCAAAGCCAGCGTGCCGACATTGTTCATAAATCCAGACAATATCGCCGCCAGGCTAATGAGCGAAACAATAGTCAAAGTGGGACCAGCCTTGGTTGGCAAAACAAACCGCGTCAACCAGTCAACCGCACCTGTGTTCTGAAGGGCATAACTCAATACCAGCACACACGCCACAGTAATGACAGCTGGATGGCTGAAGCCTGCGAATGTTTCCGCAATGGGCACTAGACCGGTTATCACACAAGCTAACAGGGCGCTAACCGCCACCATATCATGACGCCAGCGCCCCCAAAAAAACATAATCACAGTGGCACATAATATGCCGATGATCAGGACTTGCTCATTTGTTAGCATAGCTTTCCATCTGCATCAACTGCGCGCCACCAAATATCCTGCAAAAATTCATCCTAAAAAAATTCGTATAAAGAAGAAGCGAGTATCCACCCGACTCGCTTCAGTATGCTTATCAAGCCTGACAAGTTCTCCCTTTTTCATAGCGAAAAACTACATACCACCCATCAGTGCTGATTTAAGTGCGGCTGCAACGGTGCCGCCGCCACTGCCTTCAACGTACTGCACCATGATGGGTACGAATTTCTGTACCATCTCTGGCTTTAAGCCAATTTGCAGGAAAGTAGCTGCCATACCGCCACCCCCGAGAGGGCTTGCGGCAGGTGCAGCCGCCAATAAACCTTGCATCTCCGGAACTGAATTGCTCAGTGCTGTAAAATCACCGCTTGACATTCTGGATTTGGCTAGCTGAAACAGCGCCCCTGCCCCCCCTTCTGCTTGCGGCTGGGTTACACCTAATTGCTGCATCAATAACCCGGTCAATCCACTGCTAGAAGCCGCTGCTGGCACCGCTGTTGTGGCCGTTCCGCCACCTTCCAGCATCTGTGTGCCTTGTTGCAAGGTATCAGTTGCGCCTGAAAGATCGCCTAAATCAATCGCATGCACATGACTGCTCAGGAATAGCGCGATACTTAATGCAAAACTTACGTTTAACAATCTGATTGTTTTCATCACTTACACTCCTTCATGAAAAGAATTGTTGTTGACATGAAATCAGAATCTCATCAGTAAAATGAGACAGTGAGGTTAAACACCTTCCCCCGATTTCCATACCCTTGGGAAATTCATGGGAATAACTAGCTTATCACCGATCCTGTTAGTCTTTGCGACAAATATTCAGAATGACGCGCGCGTTTGGCATGGTGTCGATCATGTTCGAAAGACAGCTATTTGTTTCTCATCCTTTGCTTTGCCCGGAAAACGTTATCGGCCAACATCATGTATGCCCCTTCAACCTATGACATCGAAGTTTAGGAACCATCAGGACATACAGGCATTCCAATGATTGGGTGCCGAAGGACGGTGCCTTTCCATATAATCAAGCCAAACATTCATTACATACTGAGCGAAGGTGAATCATCATGAAAGACTGGAATGTTGTGGTCACTGTCGCAGAAAACCGCTTCAAGGACGGCTTTGCGCTGCTGTCGAATTATGGTCATGTCGACAAGACACCCTTTTATAATGTGCTGACCCTCAAGGTTGCGGATATCGAAACATTCCTCGAGTCTTTCCGGCAAGACATGCAAACAGATCCGGTTTATATGCATGTGTTCTGCCGCGTCATCCCCTGCACCCATGGCTTTTTTTTCCAAACAGTCGCAACATTCGAGGAAAAAGCCAAGCAGTGCATCCAGTCATTCTTGCCCCAATTGGCTCATCGCAGCTTTCATGTGCGCATGCATCGCCGTGGTTTCCATGGCACGATAAAAAGCCAGGATGAAGCTGGATTGCTTGGCGACTATCTGGATGAACAACTACGGTCACAAGGGGCAGCAGGTAAAGTCACCTTCGATGATCCTGATGTGATTCTGGATGTTGAAATCGTCGCGCAGCAGGCAGGTCTGTCACTATGGAGCCGTGATCAGCGCAAGCGTTATCCTTTTTTGAAACTGAATTGATTCAGCATGAGATGGCGGATCTTTTCAGTAAAATATTTACCAAGATGTCGCTCGGCCTGAGCCTGTCGAAGGTCAATGTCAGTTGCTTAGCAGTTCGAATCTCACTGCGAATAGCAGAGGTTTTACTGAAATGATCCACTAGCTAGCCCCAATGAAACGGCGAGATTTTCTGCTCCAATCATCAGCAACGCTGCTGGCGCTGGCAAGCGGTATGGAACAAGCTATGTCAACCACCAATCCTGAAGAACCTACAATGGAAACACCTATCACGCTGTTTTTGTGTGGCGATGTCATGACGGGCAGAGGAATCGATCAATTATTACCTCATCCAAGTGAGCCGCAACTGTATGAACCCTATATCCGCAATGCGCAACGCTATGTCGAGTTGGGCGAAGAAATCAATGGCACGATCGCCAAACCGGTCAGTTTCGATTACATCTGGGGCGATGCGCTGTCCAGGCTAGAACAAGCAGCGCCGGACGTGCGCATCATCAATTTAGAAACGAGCGTTACTGCGAGCAACAACTATTGGCCCTACAAAGGCATAAATTACCGCATGCATCCCAAAAATATCGCCTGCCTCACCGCCGCAAAAATAGATTGCTGTGTGCTGGCGAACAATCACATACTGGACTGGGGCTATGCCGGTTTGACAGAAACGCTGCACGCATTAACAAGCGCCGGCATCAAAACCGCGGGGGCCGGCGCGACCCTGCAGCAAGCGCAATCCCCAGCCATTCTGGATGCTCCGTCCAAAGGACGAGTCATTGTCATTGCCTGTGGCACAATATCCAGCGGCATTTCAAGCGAATGGGCTGCGCAGAGCAGAAAAGCGGGCGTCTACTTGTTAACCGATTTATCCCGCAGGATGGTTGATTACATCGCAACGATCGTGCATCAATCCAAGCGTCCTGGTGATGTTGCCGTGCTTTCCATCCACTGGGGCGGTAACTGGGGCTATGAGATTCCCCAGGAACACATCGAGCTTGCCCATATGCTGATCGACTCTGCCAGCGTGGACATCCTGCATGGCCATTCCTCCCACCATCCTCTTGGCCTGGAAGTGTATAAGGGAAAGCTCATCCTGTACGGCTGCGGTGATTTCCTGAATGATTATGAAGGTATCGGCGGCCATGAATATTATCGTGGCGATTTATCCCTGATGTATTTTGCCAGTATCGCGCCTGCTACCGGCAAACTGGCTGGACTGGAAATGGCGCCAATGCAAATCAAACGCTTTAAATTGAACCGTGCCTCACAAGATGATGCAAGCTGGCTGCAACATACCCTAAACGAACAGAGCCGCAGATTTAATTGCCATATTGAACTCACCTCAGATCAGATGCTGAAGGCAGTATACTAGGCTACGGTTATTTCTTCTGATTATGCTTCTTCGCCTGCGCGTCCAATTGACGCAGATGAGTCAGTTTTTCGGCGATTTTTGCCTCCAGTCCATAGGCAGTAGGCTGATAGAAATCCGTAGGCGGCATGTCGTCCGGAAAATAATTTTCACCAGCGGCGTAGGCTTCCGGTTCATCATGCGCATAGCGGTAATTTTTACCGAAATCCATGTCTTTCATGAGTTTGGTGGGCGCATTGCGCAAATGAATCGGTACGCGGCGCGATTGATCGTGTTCGACCAAGGCGCGGGCTTTTTTGTAAGCAAGGTAAGCCGCATTGCTTTTCGGTGCGCAGGCCAGGTAGAGCGCTGCCTGCGCCAGCGCGAGCTCGCCTTCCGGGCTGCCAAGGCGTTCATAAGCATGACAGGCATCGAGGGTGATGGTAAGTGCGCGCGGATCGGCCAGGCCGATATCTTCCGTCGCAGCACGAATCAGTCGCCGGCCGATATAAAGCGGATCGGTGCCGCCATCGAGCATGCGGCACATCCAGTAAAGCGCGGCATCCGGAGAGGAACCGCGGATCGATTTGTGCAACGCTGAAATCTGGTCGTAAAACTCATCGCCGCCTTTGTCAAACTGGCACATGCTGCGCGACAGTATATTGCGCAGATAATCCACATCGATCTCGCGCACCCCTTCGGTCTCGGCAGCGATATTTGCCTGCTCAAGCAAGTTGAGTAAACGCCGCGCATCGCCATCAGCAAAGGTGGTCAGCAGATTTCTTGCTTCCTCGGAAAAATGCAGCTTTGGCAAACCCGATTGACAGGCGCGCTCAAACAGAAGCTTTAGCTCCTCTTCAGATAAGGGGCTTAACGCATACACTTGGGAACGTGAAAGCAGTGCGCGATTGACTTCAAACGAAGGGTTTTCCGTAGTGGCGCCGATAAAGGTGATCAATCCCTGCTCGACATAAGGCAGAAAAGCGTCCTGTTGCGCCTTGTTAAAGCGGTGCACTTCATCCACGAACAAAATGGTGTGGCGGCCTGATTGCTGCAGCACGCGCTGCGCCCGTTCGATCGCATCACGAATATCCTTTACGCCTGACAGGACTGCTGACAACGCAATAAACTCAGCCTCAAACACGCGCGCCATCAGGCGTGCCAGAGTAGTTTTTCCGCTGCCTGGCGGTCCCCACAAAATCATGGAGTGCGGTTTGCCGGATTCAAAAGCAAGCCGCAGGGGTTTGCCAGCGCCTAACAGATGCGCCTGACCGATGATTTCATCCAGCGATTGGGGGCGTAGGCGTTCCGCCAGCGGGGCAGCGGGTTTTTGCGGTGCAAACAGATCAGTCACTGATCACATCAGCCCCTTCCGGCGGGGAGAACTGAAATAAATCAGGCGCGAGCACAGGATTGGCAGCGAGATCAGTAAATACCAATAAAGTAAATTGCCCGAAGTTGTCGCGCAGCACCATTTCGCGCAATTCGCCCTTCCGCGAAAATCCCATGCGGATCAGCTCAAAGGTGCTTTCTTTGGCCTTGGGGATAGCTTCCAGCCACTCCATCTCATCCTGCACCTCGATTTCTTTAAGCTCAAAATTCCGTTCGATGGTACTGCTGCCGGCCAGCAAGGCAGCTGGACTGCTGCCGATCGCTAGATCCAGTTGACGCACCGTGACCTGATTGAGATCCTGATCATAAAACCATACTTTTGCACCATCCCCGACAATCAATTGCTGGTAGGGTTTGTCATAGGTCCAGCGGAATTTGCCTGGCCGCTCGAACATCATGACACCGCTGGCTTCCTGCACAATCTGCAGGTTTTTATCCAGCAACGTTTGGGCAAATACAGCCTTGAAAGTGTGTGTGCGCTGAACGAATGTCCTGAGGCTCTCGATGGCGGCAGCCTGCGCAACCAGGGGAAGTAGGCAAAGTAACAAAAACAGGCTCAATCGGGTCACGCTGCTTCTCACCAAGAATATCTGGATGGAGCCGGTAGTGTTGCATATGTTTTTGTTATTCATTCAACCTGATCCTTATTCATGCAAGGAAGCATTGATTAGTCATCCCGGTTAGGTGCCAATACTTCCCGATTACCATTACTTTGCATGGCGGAAACAAGACCAGCGCGTTCCATTTCTTCGATTAAGCGCGCTGCGCGGTTGTAGCCAATGCGCAGTTGTCTCTGCACCAGTGAAATCGAAGCACGGCGCGATTTAACCACAATAGCCACTGCTTCATCATACAATGGATCCGTCTCGCCCCCAGCCTGCCTGCCCGTTTCACCATTCTCGCCAGCAAGCTCGCTCTCTTCATCACCCGCCCTGAGCACTTCCTCGACATAGCGCGGTTCACCGTGTTCCTTGAGATATTCCACCACTTTGTGTACTTCATGATCAGCCACGAATGCACCGTGGACGCGCTGCGGGTAGCCGCTGCCCGGCGGTAGATAAAGCATATCGCCCTGGCCGAGCAAGGCTTCTGCACCCATTTGATCCAGGATGGTCCGTGAGTCGATTTTGCTGGAAACCTGAAAAGCAATCCGTGTCGGAATATTGGCTTTGATCAGGCCCGTGATGACATCAACGGAAGGGCGCTGCGTTGCCAGCAACAGATGTATCCCGGCTGCACGCGCTTTCTGCGCAAGCCGCGCAATCAACTTCTCGACTTTTTTGCCCATGATCATCATCAGATCAGCCAACTCATCGATCACCACGACGATCAATGGCATTTCTTCCAATTGCGTAGGCGTATCGGCTGCCGCAGTAAGCGGATTGATCAATAATTCCTCATTCTTTATGGCATCACGGACTTTCTGGTTATAGCCGGCAAGATTACGCACTCCCAAGGAAGACATCAGCTTATAACGCCGCTCCATTTCAGCTACGCACCAGTTGAGCGCGCTCGCCGCTTCGCGCATATCTGTCACCACCGATGTCAGCAGGTGGGGAATCCCTTCATACACAGAAAGCTCCAGCATTTTCGGGTCGATCAGAATCAAGCGGACTTGTTCAGGTGTGGCTTTGTAAATCAGGCTCAGGATGACTGCATTGATCGCAACCGACTTTCCGGAACCAGTTGTTCCCGCTACCAGCGCATGCGGCATTTTAGCGAGATCAGAGACGATCGGACGTCCGCTGATATCCTTGCCGAGTGCAATAGTCAACGGTGATGCCATATCAGCGTAGGGCTGGGAACTCAGGATTTCATGCAAACGCACCATTTGCCGCTTGGGATTGGGAATCTCCAAACCCATGGTGGTTTTCCCGGGAATGGTCTCGACCACGCGGATGCTTGCAACGGACAGCGCACGCGCCAAATCCTTGACCAGATTGATGATCTGATTGCCTTTAACTCCGACTGCAGGCTCTATTTCATAGCGGGTAATGACCGGGCCAGGATGAGCTGACACCACTTTGACTTCCACACCAAACTCCTGCAGCCTGCGTTCAATCAAGCGCGAGGTAAATTCCAGCGTGTCGCTGGACAGCAGTTCAACATTTTTTTGCGGCTCATCCAGCAAATCGAGTGGCGGCAGAAGTGCATCAGAAGAATCGGTAAAGACAGAAGACGCCGGCTTTTCTTTGACAACGCGCGCAGGTTTCTGAATAACAGACTCAGGCAGTTCTATCCGCAAAGCAGAAGCAGGTTCAACAGGCTTGCGATAATCCTCTTTAGTCGCTGGTTTCTTTTCTTCCTGGAAAGGCATCAACGAAGAAGAAGCTGCTACCTCGGCACGGCGGTCTCGCAACATGATCAAACGATCCCACAGAGAAAAGCAGGATTCTTCAATGGCCTCGCCTATTTTTTCAGTAATACGCACCCAGGACAATCCCGAAAAAAGACTGAAACCGATTGCCATCAAAATGACCAGCCCGAGCGATGCGCCAGTAAAGCCGAGTATCAGGGAAAGATTTTTGCCCAGAATTTCACCCAGCACGCCTCCCGGCACCAAGGGTAGCGATATGTTAATTGTATGGAAACGAAGCGACTCAAAGCCACTGCTGGCAGTAAGCAGCATCATGAAGCCCATCAGCGAAATAAGCAGCGCACGTGGATCAAAAATGCTGGCAATATCGATGCGGCGGTAACTCCACAGCACTGCCGAGAGGAAAAAAACCACCCACCACCAGGCAGAAGCACCAAACAGATAAAGCAGCAAATCAGCCAGCCAGGCACCCGCTCTGCCCCCGGCATTACCGATTTGATCGCTATGATCGCTATGTGACCAGCCAGGATCAGCGCGGTCAAAGCTCATAAAAATTAATATCAGATAAAGCGCGACACCACTCAATATCAGGCAAGCAGCTTCTCGTAATAATTTGGTGATTCTCGGAGGCAGAGGATTGCTATTCACTTTCCTCGCCATCGGTTTATTGACAGCACTCATGCAAATATCAGGAATATAGCAACAAAAACGAGTTTAATATTATGAAGATTATATAGAAATTCCCAGGCAAGCTCTTGCCGTTATCGGTTGATTTGCTTATGAGCTGGTGAAATAGCCCGTTATTGCAAAGCACCAGATCATAAGCAAGTGACGCCAATTTTCTGGCGAAACTGTGTTGTCACAGATTCAGCCCGCTTTCCTGAATCAGAAAAGCCTGCTTAATTTTTTGCAGCTTTAAGCAATTCAATGATCGCCGGATTATTGGCAATTTCCAGCGCGGTCTTGCCACTCACACTCTTGAGCGTGGGATTGGCACCTTTCGCTAACAACAATTTGACCATATCTTCATGCTCATGGAGCGCTGCCCACATCAATGCAGTGATACCGTCCTGATTATGCTGGTCGATACTCGCTCCTTTTGCCAACAAGGTCTCAACGACAGCTATATGCCCATTCTGAGCAGCCAATATCAACGCGGTAAAATCATTACTAGCCTTTAAGTCAGGCTGGGCGCCACTAGCCAGCAATGTTTCGACTATTGCCTGGTGACCAGACAAAGCAGCCAGAATCAGCGCAGAAGCGCCGTTGACGTCCTGCACATCAGGCTTGGCTCCCTTTGCCAGCAGGGCTTTGACAATTTCCAAGTGACCGTTCTGCGCAGCCAGATGAAGCGCAGTCGTCTGGCTTTCATCTTGCAGATCTGGGCTGGCACCTTTTGCCAGCAAAGTATTGACGATCGCCGTATGACCGAGTGCTGCGGCAATTATCAGAGGCGACAAGCCATTCTTGCTTTGCAGATCCGGCTTGGCACCTTTTGCCAGCAAAGCCTCGACGATGGCTTCATGGCCATTTTTAGACGCCAGCAACAATGCCGTCCCGCCTTGAACATTCTGCAGATCAAAGGCTGCGTTCTTTTCCAGCAGCAAATTCACCACAGCAGTATGGCCATTCTGCGAAGCAACCGCCAGCGCGGTAAACCCATCGGGATTCTGCAAATCGATTTTTACGCCCTCTTGCAGCAGCTTCTCGACAGTTGCAACATCACCCGTCAAGGCTGCCTTGAGAAAATCTTTTTCTTTGGAAAAATCCGCTTCCTCGTTGGCAAAACTCAGCAATGGCTGAATAAACAGCATGGCGACTATCGCCATAAAGAATAAACGCTTGAATTGCGATTCGAACAAAAATTTCATATCTTTCTTTAATTTGCCTGAAATAACGTTATTTGTCATGGTGGCCAAGTATAACGCACCCTATTTTTAGCCGTGTTATTTTTTATAAACTAGAAAACGATCCGATCCAAGAATCCCTATCGTCGAAGCAAAAAACCTCCAGATTCGTGCAATCGCTGCAGCAAAATAAAAACTGAAAATCAGATCATCAATTGGAGTTCAATCTGTGCAGCGTAGTGCCTGGGTAGCAAATTCAAGCAGATCCCGGGTACGGTGTTCGATCACGTCGATCAAAATTTGCATATCCTGATATTCATGCACCAGAATATTACGAAATCCAACCATTCCTTGCAGTTTACGCATCATTTCTTCGTCAATCACGCCGGCTTGCGCTAGCAAGGTAAAGGATTCACGGCTATCGCGTGGCAATCCAAGCTTGCGGATTCTCACCAGATGATTGGCGATATCAATGGTTAATTCTGCAGCACGCTGTAGATTCATCGCCACCGCATCCAGACGAAGCTGATCCTTCACAAAAGGTAACCCTGTTTCCATCCGATAATACTTTTCAATTTGCTTGAGGCAGCGTTCAATGCTGACTTTCTTGCTGAGAATAATGTCATTCATGGGTCGTAGAATTTTCCACTGCGCAAGCCTTCATTCAAAATAGCCGCCCGCTCCTCGTTGAGCTTCTGATACAGCGAAAGTACCAGCATTTCGAATTCATCGGCAACCGTTCCAGGAGCCTGAAAAAACCTTCGCCCACTCATGATAATCTCTTTTTGCAACACGGTCGGCGCCAGACGCAGGTTGATCAAATCCACATCCCGGTTGAATGCCACCTGCAGCGTTTGATGCAGTTCGCTGAATAAAAGTGAACCGGTTCCTTTTGCCTGCTTGGGTGGCAACAGGATGGCGACATCCAGATCGCTTTCGGGTCGTTCATATTCTGTCCCCCAGGACCCAAACAGGTAAATCGCCTGCGTCTCCGGCCAGGCATCCAGGATCAGCTTCACCAACTGCTCCGTACTGCTCACCACACCGCCTCCGGCTTACCGGGATATCGCAGACCAACCATCCCTATACTCACGAAATCCAGCCAGTAATTCCGCAAAGGATTTGGGAGCGTACTGTTTGAATCCCGCTTCATCCACATAAACAAAATCATAATTTATCTCTGCCTGCAGCGCGTTGATATCCTCACACCACTGACGCAACCGTCGCATTTTCAAGGGCACGTCCAAGTCTTCCCGTCCTTTGGTTTCAACCACCACAACCCGTTCAGGAGACAGCTTCACCAAAAAATCCGGATAGTAGTTGGCGATATCGCCAGCCGTATTGACGTAATCCAGTTTGAAATGTACGGCCAGATAATTTTTGGCAAAAGACAGCACATCGCCGCAATTTTCCAGGAAACTGGCAAACTGCAGTTCGAAATGACTATCGCCAACCACGCGATTGAATACACTTTTCTTGGGCATCAGATAACCCTGCTCCTTCACGATAAAGGGGCGAGTCTGCCGCAATTTGAGGGTGTCACGGATTTCTGCGCCCCCTTTGGTTTGTACCGTTAATGCGTTAATCGCCTTTTTAAAAACCTCCAACACGGTTTTAGTGGCAGCCAGTTCCGATAAATTGCGCAAGGTATTGGGCGATTCCAGATCGACCGTCTGAGCAAAAAGCTCATTCCGGATAAATGCTTTGATCTTGCCGTATAACACGTCGTAGCCGCTGACCAGGCGCAATTCTTTCATCACCGTTTGAGCGAAGTAGCCGATCACGCTGCGGTAATCGGCAACGCCAGCGGTATCCAGTAGCGTGGCATGCGTGATTTCACCGGTTGTAATGTCCCTGAAAACAATCTCTCGTTGCTCTTCCTCGCTGAATTGCTGGTAGACCACCGGTTGGAACGCCATAATACTCATATCCAGGTCGCTGAGATGCTTGTATTCACGATAGACTCGCGGCGCCAGCACCGGAATTTCGATATCCAAGGCATCGATATTTTTTTGCTTGTTATCGTGATCAATCTCGATGACCAACGGTGTTTTGGCCTGGGTACCCGCGCCCATCGCCTTGCGTTCCAGCACCACCCCTTCGGCCTGGATGGATTCGACAAATTCCATGAAGGCATCGGTACCGATCACGCTGACATATTCCTCCACCCCGCCGGGATACATCTTGCGCAAGCCACGCCCCAATGTTTGTTCCGGCAGGATATTGCTTTTGGCAGAGTAGGCACGCAAGCCGACAATGGTCGTCACATTGCGCACATCCCAGCCTTCCTTGAGCATCAGCACCGACACGATCGCCTTGTAGGGGCTTGCCAGAGTATCGATCTCATTGGCCTGCTTGCGTAACCGCTCCAATTCTTCTTTAGCCTTGCCGGTCGCTGCTTCGGAAACCTCACCATTGTTCTTGGTATGAATCACCAATACGGCCCCTTTCAACTCAGGATAATGGCCTTCCAGATACGCTGCCACGTCATCACAGTTTTTGGTGTCATCCCGTCATCACGAACAAAATAGCTTTTTTATCGAGCTTCTGGTGTTCCTCGTAGGCTTTGCGCCACTCGATCACCCCCAGGTCGATATAATCCGCATATTTCTCGGTATACTTGGAGCTTTGCCGCTCGCAAAGCTTGCCACGACTGGCTGCATCCGGCAGCACAGGGTGCTTGACCACATTCTGCCAAATCGCCTCCACCAGCGGATAATCCGCCACCGTCTGCACGAAAATCGCGCCATTATTGTGTTTGGGCGTAGCCGTCACATCCAGTTGCAAGCTCAAGGAGCCGCCCTTCTGCAGCAGCCGGTGATGAATATCCTCAATCGACTGGAACCAGGCAAGCCTCGCATCATGGATATGGTGCGCCTCATCGTTGAGCACCATCAGCTCATCGATGTCGCGCACGATCATGCCCAAATCCACCTTTGAATCCGTGGTCGCGCCCGTGGGGCGCTTGCCCAGAAAATAGTCCATGGTATTGTCATCCTCCGGCGAAGGCGGGATATCCTCTCCGGCATACACGCGATGCATATTGGTCAGAAAGATATTGCCGGTGGGGTGCGTCACGCGTACCTCATCTTGCAAGTGCAGCGTGAGCTGAAAATCATCGCGCCAGTTCTGACCCTCAAAACCGTTGTCGGGCACTACCGGATCATCAAAGAAAATACGCAGTCCCTGAAAATCCTTGTAAATGCGATCCAGCACGATGATATTGGGCGCGATCACCAGAAAATTACGGGAAAGCCCGGAATCTGCTTTGTACAGCTTATGAAAGAAACTCCATGCCAGCGCCAGACTCATCACCTTGGTCTTGCCGCTGCCGGTTGCCATTTTCACCACCAAGCGCCGCCAGGTCTCGTCGAACAGGCTGGCTGACACTGAACCACTGCTATCGAAACGCATCAGATCAAATTTATCTTTCACACCGACCACGTCATACAAATAAATGATCGTTTCCAACGCCTCGCGTTGCGCGAAAAAGTATTGAAACTCAACCATGGCACCATCAACTTGGGGCTGCAAGTGCGGCTCCTGGAACCACCATTTGAGCAAACTCTGACTAGTGCGGGTTGCACCTATATAGCCACTGTCGCGGAATGCTTTTACCTTGCGCCGTAACTGCGGCACCAGCGGCGGCATAAGCTTATCCATGCTGGTTTCGCGCAATGCCTCATCTGCCGGAAACCAGCGGATAGCCGGATCAAGAATGGCGTGCGGGGAATCGGGGAAATCGGGGTGAAGGGCCATGCTCAGCGCTCAATGTTTTCTTAGTTGCTCGGCAATTTGTTCCGGCTCCAGACGCACAAGCTTGCCATTCTGATAAACGACCGCATACTGTCCCAAACGCCGCTTCTTGTCCAATGCCTCGGCAACTGCGCGCTGCAATACCTCTTTGGCTTGTTGTGCTAGTCGTTGAGTCTCAGTCACACCCAATCGCTGTGAACAAAATAATCACTCATGATGATAGTAATCGCTTATTCGCAGTCACAACTGGAATTCCCTGATTACAAAAATCACTGTCATGAGTGAGGAGCTTCAATCTCCGTTCCTTGCACATCGCCACAATAATCTGGTCGTTGAAATCGGCATCTCCTGCAGCATACTCAACAATCAATTCATTGATATCCAATGTGTCAAATCTGCTTTCGATTCGTATGCAATGACTAAGTACACGCTTGATATCGGCAGCAATATCCTGCGCCAATGGCTTAAAATCGGGGCTTTTACGAAATAACTTGAACTTCCCATGAGGCTTGCCCATAACGTCCCATTTCAGCCGGGCATAGGTGTTAATAAATTCCGAGACAATCAGTACATCAATATAGATACGGCATTGTGCAGTAAGAATTTTTGTTAGTGCCTGCGAATAGGCTGCTACTCTCGCATCCCTTGGTTTTTGCGGGCCATAGATATACAGCCAGATATTGGTATCCAGCAATAGCTCATCATCTGGTGTAAAGTTATAGTTATCTATTGGCAATATCTCACAAGCCACTATCTTCATCTCCCAATGTATCCTGAACTGCTTGATCGAATCTCTGAGGGTCTTTGAAATATTGCTTGGCCGTTTCCACCACCCGCTTCAGCAAGGCCAGATCATCCGGCTGTATGTCCTTTACCTTAAGCGAGGACCGAATTTGTTCTTCGCTGAATTCACCATACAACTGGCCAATAGCAGCATTCAGGAAAGCAGAAGTCAACGTAGAAACATTGTAAAAAGAGAGAATCACATTTGCGCCCTCTTTAATCACCTTGGCAAGACGCTCATAAACCTTCTGCCCATCACTTGAGGCGACACAAAGTGGGCTCCCCACCACTTCAAATATGGATATCGTAATATCTTTTTGCATTCTGCTATCCTAAAAAATATCTGTCCCGCTTATCTCGGAAGCAAGCTTATATGAATTTGTATCAGCCGTATTGATTTCCACTGTTACAACCGTTCCCGGGAATGGTTGGCTTAACGGTGCAGTGATAGTTCTTTTATTTTCCCTTCGCCAGTAACCCGCATCCGATACAATCTGAATACAACCGCCATTCCGATCAATAAACTCGCTGAGCAGCTTGAGACCCAATCCGCCTGGCACACGACCTCGCTTGGTGGTATTACGCCCCTGAGTCGCCCAGTCAATCGCATCTTCTGGTGAAAGATTTAGTCCGATATTATCCTGGATGTTCTGGCGCATACCTATTCCCAAATCAGCAACAGAAAAATCGAGCCGGTGCCGTACCGGGAAGAATTGCCCACAACTAAAAATTCCCTGCTCAGTGCGCGAATGCAGCACAGCATTGCTGAAAATTTCAAAAATACTTTCACGAAATTTCTTCAGTAGTCCTGCTGACATAGCAGGCATCTCGGAACGGTGAATCAACTCATTCTCAATATAGTCAGCAAAATAGCGATCGTCTTTGACATCAAAACGCTGATAGGGAATGGTCGTTCCCCACCGATCAGGTATTCTTTCCCGACCATAATGACTGAGGAAACCATTTTTTGACAAGATTTTTTCGACCCCGGGTCGGAGGTTAATCAAATTGACCGTATTTAAACCTTCACCCAATCTATGAAGAATTGCCCCAAAAGCCGCACACATATCCGCATCAAACCAAGTAGTTGCAGCCATATCGACATCGATATCTTCCAAAAAACAATCCTTCGTTTCTGCTGCTAAGCGCACCAGTCCATTAAAGCCTGAATAGTCATGCCGAATCTCCGGCAACGTAACCTTCACACCCTTACCTCCACAATCGTCATAGTGTCATTGCCAAAAATATCCACCACCTTCACTGCGATCTTGCGTCGCCCCGGCATGACTTCCTGGAATACGCTGATCAATTCCAGCGAACGGTCCTTTTTGGTGCGGAAGCTTTGCCACTTGTTTTCGAAAATGTAATCGCCCGTCCACTGCTCTTCCTATTCATCGATTTCCAAGCTTTGCACACGGATAATCTCATGCTTGTTCTCAAAATCGAAATCCACTGACCAGTAGTCAATCCAGTACCGGGTCAGTTGCTTGCGCGTGATCACGCCGTTCTTATCCTTGAGCGTCGCTTCCGCATTAGCGATGGTGTCCTGCGAAAAACACTGAATCTTATTTTGTCTGCCTACTACATCGACAACGGTTTGTCATAGCCGGTCAATTCCAGGTAGCCGCGTCCTGCGGGCTGGCCATCGCGCGTCACGGTCACGGCCCCTTCCCAGTAAATAGTAGCGGCGGAAAAGCGTGAATCGAGTTCCTGGTCATCTATCATCGGTTCGAGCTGCCATTCGATATTCCCCGTTCTGATGCGCATGGCGATCGGATAAACTGCGTCTGTCCGGGATGAGCGCCAAGTGCGCACCGGATGAAAGCTGACTTCATCTGGCGAAAAAATCGTCATGTGGCCCGAGGGATCGCGCAAACCGGCATACGCCCAGATTCTGCCACCGTCCTTGCCGCGCATCTGAAAGGCCATCAATGCGGAGCCGTCGTCGAGATTGATGCCGGTCCAGTCCCACCCTTCCGCGTTCGGATCGAGATACTCCGAAAACCACTCGTGATCGAGCCAGGCACTGCCTTTAACTGCTATGGCCCGATGATCACGCGTCACGGTACCGCTGACTTGCAAATGCGGTTCGCTGTAGTAATAACTGGCCAGCCCCGGCTTTGACCCTTTGCGGAGAAAACCATCCAAACCTTGCAGCATGAGCGGTTGCGTTGGCGTTAACGACAGCTCCAGGGCAAAGTCATCTCCTTCAACATAGGTACGATAACGGCCGTCCGCTTCGCGGACAAAATACCACTCATCCAGTTTCACCTCGCTATTGCCTGCTTTGGCATAAGCCAGGCCAAAGCCTTCGCGCATGCTTTTCTCCTCATGCAGCAGTTTTCCGGCCTTGGGATCGGACAGCGCCGCATGGCCGATAATTAATCGTTTGGGGGCAAAACGGCTGGGATTATCTTCGTCATGTTCCGTGGTCGGACGAAAAAAAGTGACTTGAAAACCCAGCGGCTGCCGGTCGGGCGTTTCCAGCCAGCCCGTCATATACCACCATTCATTGCGGAAATTTTCGTGCGCGCCAAAGTCCTCCGGGAAAACCAGCGCTCTCGGCGTCACGGGCGTATACACCGGCGGCGCTGCCAGCAACATCCCCAGCGGCGTCAGCCATAAAAGTAGCGTTAACAGCTTGCGCATTACCTCTTCTCCTTACCAATCCTCTTTGACCGCACGTATCACACTGCCCGACACCGCCTGGCGCCCAGCGACCAGCGCAGTCAATGCTGCCGCCAGCAGCATGGCGAGCGCCATGATAGCCAGCCATGGCCAGGGCAGATGAAGCTGCATGGTCCAGTGGAATGACTGCGGGTTGACGATGAAAATGAGGATCAGGCTGATGCTCCAGCCCAGGATAAAGCCGATACTGATGCCAAACCCTGCCAGCAATCCCCCCTCCAACGCCAGCATGCGGTAGATCTGGCCACGTGTCACACCGATATGGCGCAACATGCCAAATTCCTTGATACGCCTCAGCGCCTGTGCTGAAAAACTGGCGGCTACACCAAGCAAGCCCACGCCCACTGCAATCAATTCCAGTAAATAGGTCACGGCAAAACTGCGGTCAAAAATCTTCAGGCTGATGGCGCGGATTTCGTTTGGCTGCCAGAATGTCAGCGACTCACCGAAAGGCAGCGCTTTCAGTGCGGCCATGAGCTGCTGAGGCGTGATGCTATCCTGTAGCCACAGCGCTGCTTCATTGACCTGCCATTCACCCGATATCCTTTGATAATCGCTCAATTGCATCTGGATGGCGCCAAACTGGCGTCCATAATCGCGCCACACCCCGGCAACGACATAATCCTGCGGCACCTCGCTCAACGGCAAGGCCACCCGTTTGCCCACCTGGTAATCGTAAAGATCGACCATCGCTTCCGAGACCCAGATGGGGACCGCATCCAGCGGAATTTCTGCGGGGGACAGCGCATCGTCTGTCAGCGGCAGGGTATTGGCTGGATCAGACATATCGATCGGCCGGGCAATCAGTGTCACCGTTGGCCAGCCTGCATCCAGGGTAATCTGCAGTGAGCGGATCAAATCGAGGCGTCCGATGCCCGCTGCTGCCGCGATCGCCTGCTGCTCCTGCGGTGTGAAGCCAATCGCATCTTGGCGCACCTCGGTGCGCATATAGAGATCGGCAGGCAGAATATGCGTCAGCCAGTCTTCGATCGAGATACGGAAACTGGCCACCATGATTGCCATCGCCACCATCAGACTGAAGCTGGCCAGCACGCCCCCCAGCGCAATCGCAGCCTGTTGCGGCGCATTCGTCAGTCTGGTCAAAGCGAGAGTCGCCAGCACACCTGCTGTCAGGCGATTGCCCGCGCGAGACAATCCCGCAAAAAACCATGCCGCCAGGGACGGCATCCAGGCGATGCCGCCGATCAGTAGCAACGCCACCGCGAAATAACCAAAAATGGGCAATCCAACTACAGGCGGCAGTTGCGTCAGGATGATCGCCAGCACTAAGCAGACCAATGCAGGCCAGGGAGTACGCAATCCTGCCAGCGCCATCTCCTCGCTGCCCGATTTGAGCGCGGGCGCGGGATGAGCCCGCGCAGCTTCCCAGGCAGGCATCAGGCTGCCGAGCAAGGTCGCGCTGACACCCAGCAGAAAAAAGAGTAGCGCCGCCAACGGACTCAACTGAATGCTCGGCTTGATCTCGGGAAAGAATCCGCCTCCGAGCTCTCCGCCATAAACATGCAATGCTGTCGCTGCCAGCGCGTAACCCAGCCCAAGTCCCAGCAGGGAGCCGAGCATGCCGAGCAGACTGCTTTCGCGCAGGATCTGCCGCAGGATTTGGCTGCGCGTCAATCCGAGCACGCGCAGCAGCGCAAACTGCGGGCGCCGCCGCAGCGTGGACAGCACCTGCGTGGAAAATACCAGAAACATGCCAGTAAACAATGCCACCAGCGCCAGCACGTTCAGATTGATGCGATAGGCACGCGACATGTTATGAACGCGCCTTTCCTGATCAGCAGTTTCAGTGACCTGGTATTGCGCGGGCAATGCCTTTGCCAGGGCTGCTTTGAAGGCAGCACGCTGGATGCCTGGTTTTAATTTGAGATCGATGCGCGACAGCACGCCGACATGATCAAAATGCCACTGCGCCGCGCCAATATCCATGACTGCGATGCGCTGTCCAGCATGTGCTCTGACCAGCCCGCCCGCCACCCGCAATGTCACAGTTTTGGTGCCCAGCCGCAGCGGCAGCCTGTCACCCTGTCTGACTGCCAGCCACTCCATCGCGGCAGGCGACAGGAAAATGGCATCGTCTGCCAGCACATCGAACACGCGACCTTCTGCAGGCACCCCGACTAAATCGGGTGTCATGGCAACGGCGCGGTACACGTCAACACCGAGAATTTTCAAGGTATTGCTTCTGTCATCTCCTGGCTTACCAGGGATGGCAGCCTGGATTTCCAGCACCGGACTTGCGACCGCCACCCCGTCATGCTGCGCCAACAGTGGATAGAGCATTTCGTCAAAAGTTGGCTGCGTGGCGCGTACCTGCAAATCAGACTGACCGGACAAGCTTTTGACCGCCGCAGAGAACTCATTGACTGCCGCGCTATTGATCAAATGGATCGAAAACCCCATGGCGATCCCCAGTGCAATCGCAATAACCGCAACCACGATTTGCAGCCGATGCGCCTGCCACTCGCCCAACAGCAGCCAGCGGGACAACAGATTACGCTTCATCTGAACGAGCCTGACCTATTAGTATCGAGGGGTTGTAAGCCAGTCTTGGTCAGCAGCAGGATATGGTCTGCCGTGGCTGCGGCCGCCTGCGAGTGGGTGACGATAATACCTGCCGCGCCATTGGCTTTGATTTCGCTGCGCATTAACTGCAGCACTTCCTGCGCGGTATCCGGATCGAGGTTGCCTGTCGGCTCATCGGCCAGAATCAAGCGCGGGCGATGCACCAGCGCGCGCGCAATGGCGACACGCTGCAGCTCCCCGCCCGATAGCTGCCGCGGGAAATCCTGCCCCCGTCCTTCTAACCCGACCGCAACCAGCATTTGTTCGGCGCGCTCGAGCGGCAAACGATTGAGCAACAGCGGCAAAGCAATATTCTGCAGCAAGGTCAAGTGAGGCAGGACGTGAAATGCCTGAAAGACAAAACCAAAATGGCGCCGCCGCAAATAAGTGACGGCATCGTCATCACCTGCTGATAGTACAATGCCATTGATACGAATCTCGCCGCTATCGGGTACATCCAAACCAGCGATCAGATTCAACAGCGTTGATTTCCCTACCCCCGAATCTCCCATGATCGCCAC
>NZ_JAGFJM010000065.1 GCF_024102715.1 Nitrosomonas communis | reverse complement strand
TGTGTGGGCGCGTATTTGGTCTGTTACTAGCGATGTGTAATCGACTAGAGTCCTATCTAGTCTGAGTTCCCTTTGTCACTTCTTATTTTCACTATCTTGAGATACCGCTCGTCGGCAAGATACCCCTCGCCACCGCACTGCTCTCCGATCTGGGCGTATTTGCACTCGTAATCGGGGCAACTGCCCTGATACTTATTGCACTTGCTCACCAATCAATCCGCAGCCATCGCACTCGCACTATTGAAATTACAAAGATGGAGGAGGATACCTGATGGAGCTAATTCTATCTCTTGGGATAGGTGTGCTAGTCGGATCGGGGGTATGGTTGCTCTTTCGTCCGCGTACCTACCAAGTCATCATCGGGTTGGCGCTACTTTCCTATGCCGTCAATCTATTCATCTTCAGCATGGGGCGACTTACGATTAATGCACCACCCGTCGTTCAAGCTGGTGTCGAGATTGATTCCGCCACTTTTGCGGATCCGGTACCGCAGGCATTGGTACTAACAGCAATCGTTATCGGCTTTGCCACGACTGCGCTCTTTCTGGTTGTTCTGCTTGCATCACGCGGCCTGACAGGAACCGATCATGTGGACGGAAGGGAAACTGAACGATGATATTGACTCCAGAACACCTCGTTATCGCTCCGATTCTGATCCCGTTTATTACTGGCGTACTGCTTCTCTTTTTTGAAGATCGTGAGCGACGCCTCAAGGCAAGTGCGTCGATTCTGGCTGCCATTGCGCTGCTTATGGTATCGATTGAGCTTCTACAAATTTCGCACACCGACGGCGGGCGGATCGTGGTCTACCTACTCGGCAACTGGGCACCTCCCTTTGCCATCAATTTGGTGCTTGACCGCCTATCGGCAATGATGCTCATGCTAACTTCGGTACTTGCCATTCCCGCGCTGATTTTTTCACTCGGGCGCTGGCACAAGGCCGGCCTACATTTCCACACTTTATTTCTGCTTCTTCTCATGGGATTGAACGGCGCGTTCCTTACTGGAGATCTGTTTAATCTTTTTGTCTTTTTCGAAGTAATGCTCGCTGCTTCCTATGGTTTGGCGTTGCACGGCTCGGGCTTGCTCCGGGTAAGGGCAGGACTGCACTATATCGCCATCAATCTTGCTGCTTCACTGCTGTTTCTGGTCGGTGTTTCCTTGATCTATGGCAACACGGGCACACTCAGCATGGCTGACCTTGCTATACGTATCCCGCAAATTGCCGAAGAGAGTCGTATAATGCTGGAATCTGGCATAGCCATTCTCGGTGTAGCCTTCCTCATCAAGGCAGGAATGTGGCCGCTAGGCTTCTGGCTGCCGACAACTTATACCTTTGCACCGGCGCCGGTTGCGGCCATCTTAACCATCATGAGCAAGGTCGGCGTCTATGTTCTACTGCGCTTGTCGTTACTTTTTTTCGGAGAAGAGCCGGGCATTTCGGGTAGTTTTGGATCGCCAATACTCTTCTTCGGGGGACTGGCAACCATTGTTTTCGGTATTATTGGCGTTCTAGCCTCACAGGCGCTTGGCCGGCTTGCTGGCTTCTCGGTATTAGTTTCTTCCGGAACATTGCTAGCAATCATAGGACTCACACAGGTCGATATTACCGCCGCTGCGCTGTTCTATTTAGTCAGCTCCACGCTGGCGATCAGTGCGTTTTTTATGCTCATCGAATTGGTGGAAAGGGAGCAAAATGCAATCTCGAATGTTCTGGCCGTTACTAGGGAAGCCTTTGGCGAAGGCGATGAGGAAGAAGAAGATGAAGAAATAATCGGTGTTGCTATTCCGGGATCGATTGCCGTACTTGGTATCAGTTTTGCCGCTTGCAGTATTTTGCTGGCAGGCCTGCCACCGCTTTCTGGCTTTATCGCTAAATTCGCTATCCTAACGGCTATACTCAATCCTGAAGGGTTCGGGCAAGGTGGCGCGATCTCGTCAGCATCATGGTGGCTCATAGTCCTTCTCATTCTGTCAGGTCTTTCCGCTCTTATCGCTATGGTGCGTGCAGGAATCCGCACCTTCTGGGCACCGGCAGTGACTTTAGTGCCGCGTGTACTTCTCATTGAGATCGTCCCGGTGGCCATGTTGCTGTTCATGACGCTTGCGCTCACCGTGCAGGCGGGACCGATCATGCACTTTATGGAGGCAACGGCAGTCAGCCTGCATGAACCACGATCATATATAGAAGGAGTGATGAAAGCGCTACCTGCTGCGCCATGGCAAATGGAGACAGAAGAATGAGTCAGCTGTTTCCTTATCCACTGCTGATCATCTGTCTGATTATCATGTGGTTGCTGCTAACTAGCTTTTCGTTGGGTCAGGTCATTGTCGGTACTATCATCGCGCTTATAGCTGCCCAGGGCATGGCCGCCCTCCAACCTGCAAAACCCCGACCCAAGCGCTGGGATCTGTTACTCAGGCTGACTGGCATCGTACTCTACGATATCGCACGCTCTAATATTGCCGTAACAAAAATTATCCTCCAAGGAAACAAGCGCACACGAAAATCTGGTTTCATGGCTATTCCACTTAACTTACGCGACCCGATCGGTCTGGCCATACTTGCAGTTATCATAACAAGCACGCCAGGCACTGCTTGGCTAGGCTATAATTTCGCACAAGGAACGCTGTTATTACATATTTTCGATCTAGTAGACGAAGCCGTTTGGCTTGATCTCATCAAGAATCGCTATGAATACCTTTTATTGGAGATATTTGAATGAGCGCTACCATTCTTTTGTGGGCTATAACTTTCGCGCAGATCATGCTGGCAATCGCTATGGTGCTAGCATTGGCTCGAATGATCAAGGGACCGCGCGCGCAGGATCGTGTATTAGGACTTGATACACTCTACGTTAACTCCATGTTGTTAATTCTCGTTTTCGGCATACGTACCGGCAATACACTTTACTTCGAAGTATCATTGATTATCGGTATATTGGGCTTTGTAGCAACTGTGGCACTTGCCAAATTCCTGATGCGCGGCGAGGTGATCGAATGAACCACGTTACTGACCTCCCTTTATGGGTGGCATGGCTCGTCGCTGCTTTCCTATTTATCGGAGCAGGGCTGACGCTGACCGGTTCATTCGGGCTATACCGTTTAAGCAGCTTCTATGATCGCATCCATGCACCGACATTGGGCACAAGCTGGGGAACAGCAGCCATCGTATTAGCGTCGATAATATATTTCAGTGCCTTGCAGTCACGCCCGGTTTTTCATGAAATTCTGATCGGAATTTTCGTCACAATTACAACGCCAGTTACCTTTATGTTGCTAGGCCGCGCCGCACTTTATCGTGATCGCTCAGAGAATAACCCAGAAGTACCGGCCATGGATCTACCTAAGGACATACTTGATAAACTCAAGCTGGCAGATAAAACGGAATCCGTATATCTAGAATCTGGAGAGCGTGAATAATGCTTGATACAGCACGCAGAAGGTGTCACCAGAAGGTGTCAAGTCTTGCTTAACGACAAATAATGAATTACTCTTCGGTTCGTTGGAATTGAAGAATCTGCAATGGCGAGACCGTTAAGAATTGAACTAGCCGGTGGCTTATATCATGTGACATCCCGAGGCGATCGGCGGGAGGAGATTTATCTGGACGATGCTGATCGCACTCATTGGTTGGCGTTGTTAGGGCATGTCTGTAAACGCTTTAATTGGATATGTCATGCGTATTGCCTGATGGATAATCACTACCATATCCTGGTGGAAACAGTGGAAGGAAATTTATCCAGGGGGATGCGGCAGCTGAATGGTGTTTATACTCAGTATGTTAATCGCAGGCACAATCGTGTCGGGCATGTTTTTCAGGGACGTTATAAGGCAATTCTGGTGGAAAAGGAGAGTTATCTTCTTGAGCTATCGCGTTATGTTGTCTTGAACCCCGTTCGGGCAGGGATGGTAACAAACATCGATCAGTGGCCATGGAGCAGTTATCCAGCCATGATTGGAAAAAACAGTTGTCCCGAGTGGTTGCAAACGGACTGGATACTGGGGCAATTCGGTAAGCAGCGAAAGCAGGCTAGGGCTGCCTATGTGGACTTCGTTCGAGCGGGCGTGGGATTACCGAGTGTCTGGAATGCTTTACGGGGACAAATCTACCTGGGTAGCGATACATTTGTCGATACAATGCTGCAACATGTCGAATCCGATAAAAATAGCAGTGAAATCCCCCGTGCTCAGAGAAAGGGGCAGGCTAAGCCACTTTCCGATTACTCATCTTTTAGCGACAGAAATGAAGGCATTATGGCAGCCTATCAAACAGGTGACTACACCATGAAACAGATCGCGGACGAATTTGGGCTGCATTACGCCACCATCAGTCGGATTGTTAAGAAAGCAGAGAAAAGATAGATGTTATATTTCAAGGCTTGATCTCTTCTTCTGCTGCTTCTGTTCTGAAATACATTGTTTGTTTGGAGAATGTTATGAAACACGTTGTTCTGATGCTGTTTCTGGGTATGGCTGCTTTTGTAGCTAGCTGCACCCAGCTGGGAGCAATAAAGCAAAGTCCCAACGTTACCTTGGCTAGCATCGAGCTTGTGCAACTCGGTCTACTGGAGCAACGGTTCATCCTCAAGTTGCGTATCCAGAATCCCAATGACGTTGCATTGCATATTAATGGCATAACCTTTGATGCTGAACTCAACCGCGTGGCTTTCGCCAAGGGCCTATCCGATAAGATCGTGACCGTGCCCCGCCTGGGTGAAGCAGTGATGGAAGTGCAAGCGACCAGCACTCTTGGAATGGTATGGAAGCAATTGGGCGAATTACAGTGATCCAGCCGCGACAAGATAGACTACCGGCTCTCTGGACGGCTCTTCCTGCAAGGGCTGAGCAGTATCCCCTTTGAGCAGAAAGGCGACGTGTCTTTACCAATTAACGGTGCTGGCGATTAATGTTTCTAGACTGTTGAAATTTTGCACAGTTGGAGCAAACAATGAATGCTTGCTTGTCATTGAGAGCTATCCACACTTATTTGCAGTAATTTTTAAAGCTAGCCTGGAGTGGGTCAGTAGCAGATTCCTGGCAGACTGGAGTGTGTAAATAAAAGCGCATAATGCTGCCCGTAACGGCTGATTATACAGCTAGCATTCAAGCTGGCCGCACTCGCCATTTCCTGCAGGATAGAAAGACACTCCGGGTAATCATAATCATGCGCATGCGCATGCGCGCGAATTTCTCTCAATTGTTCCTGGGGCACCTTGATCCCGTTTTCGCGCATGAATTCCAGATAACCCTCCAGGTAATTTTCCCTGCTCTGGTTCTCCTCACGCACGACATCCACCAGAATCAATCAGCCATTTTCCGCGAGACAGCGCCCAACAGCACGAAAGAAGCGCGCCTTTTCATCAAGCATGAGGTGATGAACAGCAAGTCCCGAAAAGATCACATCCCATGTTTTGTCAGTTGACTCGATTGCTGCCAGTAGATCACCATGCCTCAGCGTGATCAGGCCAGGGAATCCTGCCAGATAACTATGCGCCTCAGCCAGTGCAGCTTTGGACAAATCGACGCCTTCATACAGCGCAGGAGGAGACTGCTTCAGGCAAGGCACCAGATAGTGCGCATTGCCACATCCTAAATCCAGTAAACGATATCTCCCGATATCATTGCGTTGCTTGAGCAGATTGCTTACTCCGCTATAAATTTCGTGATGGAGCATCTCGTTATGTTCCATGATCAGATCACACAATGAGCAGGAGCGTGTGAAGATGGCGGTCGATTTGGCAGATGTCATGAGTATTATCGTAATGAAAATAATGATGACAAGAATAGAAGTATCCATGCATGGCACTTTAAAAAGTGACCGCTCCCTGGCTAGCTAAGACTCAAATTTATTGCTTTCATGGATTGAATAGTCACGTTAGAAATATTGTTTTTCTGCAAAAAGATGTGCTATAAAGAGAACGTAGTGTATTAAATATGAGAAAAATGTTAGCGAGATCGGCTCTTTTCTCGGAAGTTGTGAAATCGGATAACATGAGTTTCTTTCAAGTATACCGACCATGTTTTGACATTATCAATCTTTAAGCAAAAGAAGGAGAAATTGCCATGAAAGCGATATCAACGACTATAGCAATTGGAATGTTAGCATTTTTCTTAAGCACCCAAACCTATGCGACTGATGCTGGCCATACATCAGAAGCCATGGAGCATGCCGGGGAAGCCGTGGCGCATGGAGAAATGGGTCATGCTAAAGATGCGCTTAAGCACGCCAAAGAAAGTCTTGGACATGCCAAAGCGGCAAGAGATGATCATGCTGCGTCGCACAAACATATGGATGAAGCGATCAAGCACCTGGAAGAAGCCATCAAGCATGCTGAAATGGACCACCCCGGCGAGGCAGCTAAACATACCGGAGAAGCCATCAAACATATGCGCGAATCTGGTCATTAATAGTCGCTGTACCAAGCATACGCCCCCGGCCTAGCGCCGGGGAATCGACAAAAGATAGTTACACCTTCCAAATCATCCACATCCATTCAACAAAAAATAAAATTAACGGAAATGCTGAAATGTCACCGGCAATGGATATAACAGCCTATACCCGAATCCAGCAATTTCTGATGGAATGTTGGCATATTCTTGTTGCTTACCGACATCCAGCCACAGGCAGCCAATTGGATATTGGACCTTTGTTCTGCAATAACCCGTCAGTCTCCATGTAATAAACATGATTGTCAGTTGAAGAAACACCCAGATAAGTTTTGCTCGCCGGATAATAACGATAGCTGTAAATACTCGAAATCTCGGTGGCAGCTCCGGCGGGAGCAAACATATCGGGATATTTGCCTTCAGCCCAGCTAAAGAGGCAGTCGATATCAGCTTGCGAGGCCTGGTTTAGAAATTTATTGATAATAGTGCGGCCTCCTGAGATGACGAGGTCCGGATACTCCAGCAGTTTAAATTTTTCAAACGGATTTCCTCGCACTGCGATCACATCGGCCGGCGCGCCAGCTACCAGGGTGCCGAGAGGAGCCAAACCTAAATGTTCTCCGGCCTTTGAAGTTGCTGCTTTGAGGACGTTAACAACGTCCGTAAAATCAATCGATTCTCCGCTTGTCAGGTGCAGCATCATATGGAGCTCTTCTCCATTAATTCCCCAGGGAACATTGTCGTGCCCTATTTCAGAACCATAAATAAATTTAGCGCCTTTGCTCGCCAAACTCATCGTATTGGAATGAATTCCCTTATGGGTAGTGGTATTTACACAAGAAGCAAGCGTATCTATCGTGGTTACAAAAGTAATACCTTGATCCACCGCGCGTTGCAACAAATCTTCTCTGATTTCAGAACAAGGGATGTGAGCAAACTCATCAACACCTGCGTTAAGCGCCCGTTCAAAACCGGCATTCTCACCTACATGGACAAGTACTCTTTTGCCTAATCCATGTGCTTTGGTGACAATCGCATTCACAATATCCTGGGAAAGCAACGGCCATGGAGGAGAAGGTACTGGATGTCCACCATGAGGCTGCATCCATGGCGCACCGCTTTCTCCGCCAGGTTCCAGTGCTATCTTGATGGCTGTTGCCCCACCCGCAACGAGATCAGCAACGATTTTCTCAGCTTCGGCAACTGAATCAACTGGAATGGCAATCTTGTCATACCCTCCCGCACCCCCTCCGAATACGTTCAGTGGATATCCACCAGGGGCCTGGATGATTGGACCAACAGTCAGTAAGCGTAGGGTACCTTGACCACCTTCAGGAGCCATTAACGGCCCGCCGGTATCCTGAACGGTGGTTATGCCATGCTCCAGTACTGAACCTCTCCTAACATTTTGGAAGGTAATATGCGCATGTGATTCAATGAATCCAGGCAGGATGGTTGCATCGCCTAAATTGATCCGATTTTCGCACAGTCCATTTAATTCTTCCGCTGAGCCGACTTGTGTAACTGTATTTCCCTCAATGAACACTGACATATTGTCTTGAGGAAAATTAATCCCATCGAACAGTCGGGCTGCCGTCAATATTTGACAGCCTGGAAGACCTGGTATTTCTGAAGTAGTTAAGTCAGTATGATTTTCACCACCGTGTGCAAAGATGCCAAAACTGACTCCTTGCAATAATGCCGTTGCAATCACAATCATCAGATTCTTGATACCGGGGCTATGGTTTCTATTTTTCATTTTCTTTGAAAAATTCTCTCTCAATGGGTTTGATTAATTATTTTCATATTATGAATTTCGTTTAAAAACAGAAAATAATAGAAAATATGACTTATCTAATACGATGGCATGTGATGTTTCCATCCTGCTCTAAAAGCAGTTTCGCATTGTAAAGACAAGCCACTATCATGAAAATGCGGCAAATTGCCGCACCTTGCTATGGTGCATTGAGTGCATCTGATGTCGCGCAGAATGTTTTATAACGCCATAGTTGCGCTGATTCTCAAACCGGCTTTTACTATCCCCCATCGATGCTCCCTGCCCTTCCGATAGCGCTGCGACAAATTGCCGCGCGGCAATTTGTCGCATTTTAAATTCATAATTATTCGTTTAGAGTATGCAACAACGAAATAGACGCACTTGTTTTTCCAAGTTATAGCCAAGAAACACAAGTACATTCTTATGCTGTTAAAAACAACAACATTATGATATTTAAACTTAAATATTGATATAAAGATGAAATGGTAATAATCAGAGAAAGAAAATTTAGACCAAAAGAATATATGCCATTAGCAATAATTGCCACCCTCCTTTCAGCATTCAATTTTCTGATGAAGAAAGCTCAATTGCATTCAGGTCCAGTTTCACAAAGGAATGGTTGACAAAGTCCACCTTCATCTCAGCTCAATTTCTTTAAGCGTTAATCAAGGAGAAAATTTTATGCAATTACCGCCATTAGTAAATCCAGCAAAAGAATTAAGCAGCGCTGAGATTGCACGATACAGCCGCCATCTGCTCATTCCCGAAGTAGGGCTGATAGGGCAGCAGCGCCTGAAAAACAGTAAAGTATTGGTAATTGGCGCGGGCGGCCTGGGATCGCCTGCCCTACTGTATTTAGCAGCCGCCGGAATCGGCACATTGGGGATTGTTGATTTTGACACGGTCGACCAATCTAATCTGCAAAGGCAAATCATTCATAGTGACGCAGATGTTGGCAGAGCAAAATCTGAAAGCGCAAAAGACTCAATCAACAAACTGAATCCATTTGTTCAAGTACAACTCCATAACGAACGCCTTGAGGCTTCGAATGCTGAAGCCATCATTTCAAACTACGACCTGGTAGTGGATGGTACTGATAATTTTGCTACCCGCTATCTTGTCAATGATGCTTGCGTGCTTGCCGGCAAGCCATATGTCTGGGGCTCCATTTTCCGTTTTGAAGGACAGGCTTCCGTCTTCTGGGAAAATGCGCCAGGAGATGCAGGGCTGAATTATCGTGATTTGTATCCCGAGCCCCCGCCGCCGGAGATGGCGCCATCCTGCGCAGAAGGTGGTGTATTTGGCGTTCTTTGCGCCGCGATAGGCGCAATGATGGCTACCGAAGCAATCAAATTAATTACTGGCCTGGGCAGGACCTTGCTGGGCAGACTTGCCGTATACGATGCACTGGACATGACGTATCGATTCATCCCCATACGCCGCGCGCCTAGCAGAACCCCCATCAAGTCCTTGATCGACTATCAGGAATTTTGTGGCCTCAAGCAGTTGGCGGCAGACAATGAGACAGATGTCCCGGTCATCAGCGCACTGGAACTTAAAAAATTGCGTGAAAACGGCATGAAAATGCAATTGATCGATGTACGCGGAATCGAGGAATGGAATTTTGTCCGTATTGAAGGCGCACGGCATATTCCCAAAAGTGAAATTATGTCTGGCGCAGCGTTATCTCAGCTAAACAAGGACGACTTTATCGTCCTTCATTGCAAGATGGGTGTTCGCTCCCGCGATGCGCTCATCGAAATGCAGGAACAAGGATTTACCAACGTTAGAAGCCTGAACGGTGGAATTCTCGCCTGGATCGAAGAAGTAGATCAGTCGCTGCCAATTTATTAATGCTTTGTTTATCAATCAATATCAGGAGATAGAGATGCTGACCATACACATTGAGCTCATTGAAGCAATGCTTGCGCAAGCAAACCAAGATCATCCCATTGAAACCTGTGGCGTCATTGCTGGCATCGAAGGTTCCGATATACCTTCGCGCCTGATTCCTATGCGGAATGTAGCGAACTCGCAGACATTCTTTCAATTCGACCCGCAACAGCAACTACAAGTCTGGAAAGAAATGGCTGCGCGCGGCGAAGAGCCGGTTGTCATCTATCACTCGCATACAAGCTCGTCGGCGTACCCAAGCCGTACTGATATTGAATACGCCTCCGAGCCGCAATCCCATTACGTCATTATCCCAACAGATCCCAGCTACAAAAGAGAAATCCGCAGCTTTCGTATTTTGCATGGAATGATCGTAGAAGAAAGGATCAGGATCCTGGATAAACATAAATCGACTGCCGGGTTATCAAAAGTAGCCTAGCGGCTTCCATCGTCATCTGGTTATCACCACCTGCTGCTTTTTCCAATTTTGAAAATTTCAAGGAGTCAATATGCCTATTACCGTCAATGTGCCAACTATCTTAAGACCGCTCACCCATAATCAAAAGAAGATCGAGATCGAGGGTGCAAACGTTCTGGAGATCATAGAACGCATGGAACAACAGTATCCAGGGTTCAAAGCAAAACTGATCACTAACGGAAAAGAGCACCACTTTATCAATATATACGTAAATGATGACGATATTCGCTTTGGTAATGGATTATCTACCAAGCTGAATGATGGCGATACACTGACTATTCTGCCCGCCGTTGCCGGCGGACAAGAAAAGGTTGATTGTTAACCTTGTCAAGGAAACCCGCATGAATCGTCCACTCACTGATTGTGTAATCAGCGGCTTGCCGCAGGTCATTCCCCCTGATTTTTCTGCTATAGCAGCATCCATTCGCTATCAAGCAAAAACACTGGGCCTAACCATTGAATCACACCAGGATGCAATTGATAAGACACCACTTTCATTCCAGTTTGCAACCCCGCACACTACTCCCATAACGTGCAACATTACGCGCTGGAATGATAGCAAGCTTGCCCCAGTAACAGAAAACACCATGCAGGCCATCTGCGGCTTGATGTCCGTCCATGGACGGGCAAGCGGCAAACCGCAGTCTCTTGGCTTAAATTACGTTTCGACGCTAGCCGCCGCGCTCGCCCTACAGGGGGTAGCAGCCGCTTCCATTGGCCAACTGCGCGGCGTTCCCCTATCGAATATCCATATCTCTATGGCATCAGCTGCTTTGATGAGTATGGGGCAGTACATTGCTGGCGCCACTACCTCGGAAGCGCCTGAAAAGTTATTGCCAGAATCCACAGAGCTTGCCGCGCAGCCACCGTTCAAATCACAAGATGGCATTATTTTCGAACTTGAAACCCTCAATGCAGAAATCTGGAAGAAATTCTGGACTGAAATCGGCGTAGATCTGGCGCTAGCCAGCCGAGGATGGAAAAGCTTCTGGCAAAGATATGCCAAAGCCATTTCACCTTTACCCGAAGAATTGCCCCAGGCAATATTAAATTTCACTTATCAGCAAATAGCTCAAATATGCAGTAGAACCGGCATGGCTATTTGTCCAGTCCGCTCTTTCCATGACAGAGTTAACGATAGTGACAGCAAGCATGTCTGGCTGCAGGGTCCATGGGAGTTTCTTTTCCAGCCGGGAGCCAAGCGTGAATTTTCCCAGCACGCCACCAATCATTTACCATTGAGCGGTTTGACCATTATCGAGTCCTGCCGACGAATTCAAGGACCTTTAGCAGGACATCTACTGTCACTCCTGGGAGCGAACGTCATCAGAATTGAGCCGCCCGGCGGAGATCCTTTGCGTGGCATGCCACCACTGGCCGATGGCTGCTCCGCGCGATTTGATGCGCTCAATCATCTTAAAGATGTCCGAGAAATCGATATCAAGTCTGCTGCAGGTCAAAAAGAAATCAAAGAGTTGGTACGGCAAGCTGACGTTTTTTTGCATAACTGGATGCCTGGCAAGGCGGTATTACTGAACCTCGACTATGATGGTCTAACTGCCATTAATCCCTCTTTGATATATGCCTATGCGGGCGGCTGGTCTACGGACAGTGCAGAGCATATTTCCTCCAGCGCGCTGCCCGGCACGGATTTTATGGCACAAGCATACTCGGGTATCGCCCAGAAAATTGCGAAAGCTTCCGGCATTGAAGGTGGATCTTTATTTACCGTTCTGGATGTGCTCGGTGGTGTGATTGCTGCACAAGGAATTTGTGTCGCATTGCTTAACCGCTGCATGAATAACGTTGGCGCAAAAGTCACCTCATCATTGATGAGCGCTGCGACTCTTTTATGTGCAGATGATTTTCAGAATCTATACGATCCGTCTGGTACTGATTCATCTACAAAAAGTATGATCAATGCGGTCTATGCGACGAAACACGAAAAAATTGCCATTGAATGTCATGACCTGGACACAGTCAAGAAACTGACGGCAATCCTCAGTATCACCTTTGCCCCTGGCACAACCGCCTTTCATCAACAGATAAGCGATCGCTTTCTATTAAAAACAGCGCATGAATGGATTGAAATTTTCGAACAGGAAAACATCCCTGCAGGCGTGGTTAATGAAGATCTGTCAAAGCTTCAAACCATAGCGCATCTGCAACGAGACTTATGCCCAGGTTCTTATACAAAAATCAACTCTCCATGGAGTTTTCAATGAATCCTTCCGGCATTATCGATTTAGTCCCTGCTGATGTTCGCAGACAATGGATACAAAATGGCATCTACCCCAATAAATCCGTATACACCTTATTTCAAGATCACGCCCAGGATCACCCTGATAATGCGGCCGTAATGTCGCTCGATCAGATTGTCAGCTATGCCGCGCTGCTGGATAAAACGCAACGTCTGGCAACGAGCTTTAAAGAACTGGGCATTGTTGCGGGAGATGTTATCGCATACCAATTACCGAATAGCTGGCATAGTTGCGCCATTGATCTTGCAGCAGCAGCCCTTGGTGCCATCGTGGCGCCTTTTCCACCAGGTCGCGGCCGCCTTGACATTGAATCTTTGCTGAAAAGATGTCATACACGAATGATCATTGTTGAACGAGAAAATGCCAATACTGACTTATGTGAATTGATAGAATCGCTGCGACCCACGCTGCTTTCGCTGCGCACCCTTATCGTTGACGGAGAAGCAAAGGAAGGTTGGCACACGCTGCATTCTCTTTTCCAGGCAAAGCCGATTCAGACTCGTGACTTACCACAAGTTTCGCCTGATTCTCCCGTCCGTTTCCTGGTCTCATCTGGAACTGAATCAGAACCCAAATGGGTGGCTTACTCGCACAATGCCCTGATGGGCGGGCGTGGACGGTTTTTGCAACGGATTCATCCCGACGGCGAAACATTCAGAGGGCTCTACCTCATGCCACTGGGTACGGCATTTGGTTCAACTGCTACATTTGGTGTTTTATCCTGGCTGGGCGGATCGATTGTCGTCATGAGGCAATTTGAAGTCGCAATTGCTATTGAAGCCATTGGAAAGTTAAAGCCAACCCATATCTTTGGCGTACCGACCATGTTTCAACGCATGGCAGCAGATCCAGCGTTGCTGAAAACGGACACCTCCAGCCTTATTGCCATCATCAGTGGCGGTGCAAAAATCGATGAAGCCTCAATTTACCGTAGCACCGAAGCTTTCCGCTGTAATTTTATCGGTTTGTACGGCTCGGCAGATGGCGTCAATTGCCATACCACACTACACGATGATCTGCCAACCGCAATTAACAAAGCAGGCCAGCCTAACCCTGAGATATGCTCCATTCGGATCGTAGACGAGCAAAGGCAAGAAGTCACGCAGGGTCATATCGGTGAAATCGCTGCCAGAGGCCCCATCAGCCCGATGCAATATGTCAATGCCCCCGATCTGGATGTGTTATATCGAGACAAAGACGGCTGGGTGTATACCGGCGACCTTGGTTTTATTGATGACGACGGCTATTTAGTGCTAGCCGGACGCAAGAAAGACATCATCATCCGCGGGGGCGTTAATATTAGCCCTGCCCAAATCGAAAATATCGCTGCCTCCCATTCCGCCGTCGTCAGTGCCGCCTGCATCCCCGTGCCAGACCCCGATTTAGGGCATCGCATTTGCCTCTGCTTAGTATTGCGCGAGGACAAAGAATATCTGTCGCTGTCCCAACTCACTCACTATTTGCACGAACAAGGCCTGGAAACCAATAAATTGCCAGAATATTTGCGTTATTACAAACAGTTGCCACTGAGTCCTGCTGGAAAAATTGACAAAAAACAGCTTACCGCCGAACTGGCATTGATTACCCAACATATCACCAGGCATCACTTATCAGAAGCATCTGCTAATGTTTAAAACACGCCAAGAATCAAGCCATATAGTGTTGGCAAAATCCCTTGCTGAGAAAGTAAGAAAGTTTGTTGATGAGCTCATCATTCCTAATGAACCGCAGCTCAACAATGATAGAAGTTCAACCTTCCATATCCATTCTGAGTTAATCAGCCAAGCAAGATCAGCGGGATTATGGGGTTTGTTCTACCCGCTTTCCTATGGTGGAAAAATAGCCTCGCTGGAAGATTATCTGCTGATTGCCGAACAGGAAGGCCGTACGGAATTTTCAGCTGCAATCTTCGGTAGTGATACCGTTGTCGATGCACATATGCTGGCAAAATTTGGCTCGAAGGCAATCCTTAAAAACTTCTTAGAGCCAATGATCAGCGGACAGGCCATACCGAGCTATGGCATGACGGAACCGGAGCGCAGCGGATCAATTCCCGCCCTGATCACCACTTCCGCATCTCTCGCCAATGGAAGCTGGCTCATCAATGGTAGAAAATGGTTTGTTTCCAACATTGATCGGGCCACTTTTACCACTGTTCTGGCCAGAACTGCCGGTGAAAATGCAGCGCTTGATAACAGCCTTTCCATGATTATAGTCCCGGCTGACACCCCAGGTTTCAGAATTGAACGGAAAATCAGCATAATGGGAAGCAACCTCAGTCAGGGTGAAATCTCTTTCAGCAATGTAACAGTACCTGAGCAAAACCTGCTTGGTACTTGTGGCAGCGGTACTTATTTAATGAGCCAGCGACTTGGCATGGGCCGGCTGCTTCGCTCAATGAACTGGCTAGGTTTGGCGCAAAGATGTATGGATCTGATGGGTGCCCGCATCCATTCGGATCGCGCAAAAACAGCGCTGCTAGCGGATAAACAGTTAGTTCGTCAGCACTTTGTCAATGTGTATGAAGCCATCGCTAGCGCGCGCGAGCTAATCCGCGTGGCCGCAAGGCACATTGATGCGCAGTGCGCAAGCGATATCGAAATCAATGTCGCCAAGCTCGCTGCATCGCGGGCTTTATGCATCGCGTCAGACTCAGCCATACAGCTCTATGGCGCGGAAGGCATCAGTGATCTCACGCCGCTTGCCAGCATCAGCCGGATAGCGCGGGCATCACGTATTCTTGATGGCACAGCGGAAGCACTGATTAGCTCAACCGGTCGCCGGCTTATCCATTTCTATAAAGAAAACGATGGTTATCAATTCATCTGACTTATTTTCTTGTAGTCAGGCGATAGACAAACATTGTAGCCACTTAGTCTCACTCCACTCATGATTACAGTTAACTTCCTGTTTTGTATCGTTTTATTATTTGCAATGACACTTCCAATGCTGGTGCTATACGCGACGAGCACGCTTGGCCCTCTGCTGAGCAGTGATCTGCAGTTTGACTCTGCATGGTTAGGCTACTTGATCATGAGTTCATTTGGCCTGGCTGCGGTTCTATCGCTCTGGGCAGGCGCTATCGTAAATTACCTCGGTTCAAGGTATGCGTTGCTTGTGCTTTTCTGTGCAGTCGGACTTGCCTTTAGCCTGATCACGTTAGTCGAGAGCTTTTATAGTTTATTAATTGCCGCAGCCATCTGCGGTATTGCCCAGGCGCTTGCTAACCCGGTCACCAATTTATTGATTGCGCAGCAAGTTCCGCCAGAAAAGAAGGCCAGTCTCGTGGGACTCAAACAATCCGGAGTGCAACTGGCTGCGCTTATCGCTGGCCTGGTGCTGCCGGGCATCGCCATGCAATATGGCTGGCGTGTTGCATTTGGCGTAGTTATTCCGGTTGCGGCTTGCTTCTGTTTAATCGTGTCTGTTGTTACGCCGAAAAAACATATCAGAACACGTGCTAGTTTCAAGCCTTTACCGCCGAATGCGCTTCTGCTCCGGCTGATGATTGTTCAATTTCTGATTGGTACATCACTTTCTGCCTTTGTCACGTTTCTACCGACATTTGCTATTCAGCAGACCATGCCATTACCCCTTGCTGACACCTTAATCGCAGTCTTTGGAGTAATGGGGATGATCTCCAGAATCGTATTAACGCCAATGGGCGCAAAACTCAAAGACGAATCGTTACTTTTATTCATTCTCGCGGCTATTGCTGCCCTGTCGATGGCAATCACGATGAATGCCACCACCGACAGCCACTGGCAACTCTGGGTAGGCGCAATCGGAGTAGGGCTGACTGCAGTAGGAACTAATGCTATCGCCATGAGCATGTTAATCAGAGATTCCGCTTTTGGTCAGGTGACGTTTTCCTCTGGCCTGGTTTCCGTTGCCTTTTTTGCGGGTTTTGCCGTGGGGCCAGCACTCTTTGCAGTGATATCAATCTACTCTGATGATTTGCTGGTTAGCTGGTATACATTGATAGGCATACTCTTGCTAGCCTGCCTGATGACATTGGTGTTAGCGTCTGCGCGCCGGGCAAAGCAGCGCCCTTACGCAGATAATTTAACTACCTCAAGCCAACATCATTGATAACCCTCATAAATTCGACTATTTCATGAATGAACAAATCGGGCGCCGTTCTCATCGCGCTATGCTGTTGTCCCGGCAAAATTTTGATACGACTATCAGGCAGATGTTGCTGAAGCATCGCAGCAGTCAGGTGTCGGCGTGAAGGACTGTTTTCACCAACCAGGAGTAAAACCGGAATCTGCAGGGAGCAGAAGCGCTGTGGCTCGAAGGTATAGCAATCCACACTTTGCAGCTCACGCAAAATGGTATGCGCTGCCGCGACGCGTCCCGCCCAGTGCGGCCCAGTCTGCATGGCGGCAATCTCGCGCGGAGGCATTTTGACGATTTCATTAAAAAACAGCAATAAAGCTTCTTCCAGACATTCTGCCTCCAGGTGGTTTTTTAAGCTGGCTTCGAGCTCCTTAGACCAGCCGCTTGCTGCCAGCGAAATGGAGGGTTCATAGAGAATGAGTCCATTGATGTTTGGTACTAGCAATGCAGCTTCCAGTGCGCACAGCCCGCCGAAAGAATGACCGGCCAGATACGCATTAGCACCCATCGCGTCAATCACGACGGCAATATCTTCGCATTCTTGCTCGAAGGCATATTTATCAGTATCGCCACTCAGGCCGCGGCCGCGCCGATCAAGCGTCCATACATTGCAGTATTGTTCCAGTGAAGGCAGCATCGATGTCCAGACCAGATGATCGCCAGTGGTTCCATGCACCAGCAGTAAAGGAATGCCAGCGCCACTTTGCCAGCTTGCAATAGACGTACCATCTTTAGAAGTTATTAATTTCATGATTTTCCAAATAATAAACGCTTATCAAAAAATTCTATCAGTTATCGGCAAATTATTGCGATTGCTGGTTTTTTATAGCGCCAGCGTCGCTTTGTTGCCAAGCGGTAACGTATTGGCAGAAGAGACTAAAGCATTTGGTCAAATCAATAAATACCTCCGTATCAATGGTGAGCTCATGGGGAGCTATGAATTATGGGATTTTTTCCGGCCAGAACCGGCTATCAACAATAACAGTTCATATGATTTATGGGTGTTGCGTGCCAGACTGGGCGCATTAGTTGCGACGCCCTATGTAGATGGATATGTACAAGGCCAGTATATCGGCCTCTACGGACTTCCTGATGATGCAGTTGCCAGGCCAGGTGGGCCTTTAGGGCTGGGCGCCGGTTATTTCTTGACAAATCAATCAACTAACGTTGGCAATGTTTTTCTAAACCAGGGTTATCTTCATTTCAAGCTCGGCTCACTTGGATTAGCAGGCACATTCTTGAAGGCCGGTCGTTTCGCCTATATGGAAGGCTTGGAATATAGTTCCGGGATCGACAAATTCGATGGCCTCAAGCAAAGACGCATTGCCCAGCGGCTGATAGGAGGATTCAATGCAGTCTACGTCGGACGCAGTTTTGACGGCATTTCTGTTGTTCATGATAACCCTACATTCAATTGGACAGCCAGCGGAATCCGTCCTACTCAAGGGAATCTCTCAGTGCAAGGGCAAAAGCAGATCAGCGATATCAATATTTTATATACAGCCTTCACCAGTAAGAAAGATGCTCTACTACCAGGAACAGAAGCTCGCTTGTTCTATATAAACTATGATGACAAACGTCACACGCAAGTCGTCGATAACCGTCCCTTGAATGTAAGGCCCTGGTTAAACGATCAGCGTTTGAATATACATACACTGGGTGCTCATTTCCTCTCGCTGCATCAGTTGGAATCAGGCAGTCTGGATGCTTTGCTGTGGAGTGCCTATCAGTTTGGTGACTGGAGCGGGCAGAAGCATGCAGCCTGGGCAATCTCAGCAGAGTTAGGCTATCAATGGTTCAAGCTACCCTTCAAGCCGTGGTTACGCGCCATCTTTTATCAAAGCTCTGGTGACAACGACCCAGAAGATAATCAGCACCAAACTTTTTTCTCAAAGGTTCCAAGTGGGCGTATCTTTGCAAAATTCCCATTTTATAACCTGATGAACATTCAAGACCTCTTCCTCGAGATCATAGCATCACCCACGCCAAAGACTCAGGTCAACATCAACTTACATCAGTTATCCCTGACCAATTCTCATGATCTGTTATACCGCGGACTGGGAGCATCACTGAATTCAGGTGAGTTTGGCTACTCCGGAAAATCTTCAGGAGGCGATCGTGATGTAGGCCAGTTGCTGGACATCAGCTTCATGCACGCATTCAATAAACATTTGTCTTTGCGATTTTATTACGGCCATGCCTTCGGTGGCAGTGTCATCAAAAACAACTTCCAGGGGAAAAAAAATGCCAATACATTCTGGGCAGACGTTAGTCTGGCTTTTTGAGAAAGATAACAATACTGATCAAGCATTGCTAAGCGATCAAGAAATGCAAACAGCCATCGAGTTATTGATCTATCGTATGGAACAGGTTGCTTCCATGTGCGATCAGGGATTTCCACTTTATTCTCCGGGCAGAACCAGTCAATGGATTATTTCATCTGGTGGTTCATGGATAGGAGGATTCTGGAGCGCTTGGTGGTGGTTACGATCCAGCATAACAGGAGCTGCGAGCGATCAACGCAAAGCTGCCGCTATCTGCCAGCGTTTATCATCCAAATTAAGCATCGATTCCATAAACCGCAGTTTAATTTTTTGGTATGGTGCCGCGCTAGGAGATCTATGGTTTCAAGATAGGAACGCCCATGAACTGGCTAAAAAATCTATTACTGCTGTTGCAGCAACCTATGACTCAGCAATCCAGTGTATTCCTCTTGGTACCGCCATGGGTGGTGGCGCAGAAGGCAACCGGCGCCTCTCTATTGATAGTCTAGCTGCACTAATCCAGTTATTTAGTCATAGCGGACAATATCAACAGCAAATCATCTCACAACTTCATACAGCTACAATATTAGCAGCCTGTTGTCATAACGGTGCTTTTCACCCAACCGCATATTTTAGCCAGGGCCGTTTCCAAACAACTGGTGAAGCAGGTATGTGGTCACGTGGCCAGGCCTGGGGCATGTTGGGATTATGCCGGGCAGCAGCTCAATGGGGGGAGCCTTATTTGACATATGCTCAGTCTGCTTGCCAATATTGGACAAATTCACGCCCGGGTCCGCTTCCTCCAGATCGATTAAATAATTCATTAGGGCTTTGTGATCCATCCGCCGCTGTGATCGCATCTCTGGCGATGCTTGCATTAGCTGATCTCTTGCCTGACGGCAAGCTATGGCGTCTCCAGGCCCATCAATTGATTACTGCAATTATTCGCAGCCCATTTTTTACCGGTTTTTATCAAAATAATGCGTCTCCCAACAATAAAATCGGAATAGATTCAGGAATATTTTGCGGAAGCTGTTACCAGACCAAGCAAGGAAAAGAAGAATTAGTTGAAACAGCATGGGGCAGCTTCTTTCTTATGGCAGCACTTTGTATTTTAACCGGCGTGATCAAACCTGATCATTGCTGACAGCATTGCGGCACTAAACATCACATTAAGGAAACCGAATGAAAGATAGCTTCATAAAATTGACTACTGAATTCATCAGGCAATTCAAATTTCTATTATTTATCGCACTAGCAAGCTTCACTTCAACCATTTCTCTGGCGCATGAAACGAAACTGGAACCGCCGATCCTGCTGCATGCTGCTCGTATTTTTGATGGTGAGCAATTCAGATCAGATACTTCCATACTGATCAAAGACGGATATGTAACAAGAATCGATTTACGCAAGTCATTCAAGCTTACTGATGACGTGACCATAATTGATCTTGGCGACGCAACCATACTACCTGGTTTTATCGAACTTCATGCCCATCTCGCTTATCAACATGTCCCTGCTACTACTGTGTTGCAACACGGCATTACTACAGTTCGGGATGTCGGCGGCCCGGTACACCAACCCTATGGTGGCGACGGCAACCTGCGAGTCCTTACCTCCGGGCCAATCATTACGGCACCGAATGGTTATCCTATTTCAATTCTTGGCGCCAAGGATATTGCACTCGCTGTTTCATCTGAACAAGAAGCGCGAAAAGTAGTCCGCGAGCTTATAAAGCAGGGCTCTGTCGTGATTAAGATTGCGTTGGAACCTGGCGGTGAAGCAGGCGCCCCCTGGTCTGGTCACCATAATCATCATGATGAGATAGCCACCCAGGGACATCATAGCCATCATCACTCGCCTCAACATGGCACTGCTCACTCCGATCAAACGTGGCCGCTACTATCAGAAAATATTGTCAAGGCAATTGTGGAGGAAGCACATAAAAACGATCGCAGAGTAACGGCCCATATCGCAGAAATTAACGGCGCTCAAATTGCGATTGCCGCCGGTGTCGATGAATGGGCTCATATTCCCTGCGATGTTATCCCTGAACCGCTATTAAAAAGAGCAGCGTCGCAGAAAGTAAAAATAGTTACTACATTCGATACGTTGTCAAAATGCACAGGGGCTCGCCGCAATGCAAGTACCTGGACAGCACTTGGTGGCGAATTTTTGTATGGCGCCGAGATCGCCCATCCAGACATTCCCTGGGGCATAGATGCCCAAGAACTCATCTACATGAAGCAAATGGCAGGAATGAAATTAATCGGCGTTTTGCAGGCTGCGACTTCCAAAGCAGGCCAGCATCTGAATATCCCATTACTAGGAACGCTACAGCCCGGCGCACCCGCCGATATCATCGCGATAAAAGGCAATCCTGCTGATAATCTGAAAAAACTGGAATACCCCGATCTCGTGATTTCAGGAGGAAAAGTTATCGTAAACAACTTCTGAGCCTAGTCGGGCAATGCTGGATTTAGAAAGATTCACAAAAATGCATTGTTTTAATTCACTGAAAATACTTAATCAGATATAGTTAAGCACACTCCCATGGTTCATCCTTGCAGGCCTCTATCAGTCGGCGCAGCTCGATCCCTTTCTTGAACAGTTCCGGTTCTTTTAAAGAATCCAGATGCTTGCCTACTTGCTGGAAACGTCCCGTAGAAAACAGCGCATAGGCCAGTGGATAACGAACATTCTGGTCTTCCAGCAGGCCGACACGATACAGGCTGGATTCCATACTTGCCGCTTGTTCAAACTGCTTCAGTGCCAGCAGAATGGACAATCTCTGTTTAAGCTTTACCTTTTGATCGCTGATGCCTGAATTGAGCATCAGCGCTTTATGCAGTCTGCCCGCGCGGCGGTAAATTTCAGCCGCCTCCGAGAGCAATGCGTGATTGAGGCGGGCTGCCTGCTCCAGGATGTGCGCGGCAGCATTCAACTTGCCTTGATCCAGATAAATATGCGCCAGCAGCTTGGCCACGACTTCATTGCCGGGAAACTGTAAACGAGCGATTTCCATGATTTTCATGGCCTCCTGATATTCCTTGCTCAGTCGCAAGGCGTTACCGATCGCCACATAGTCTTCTGCTTTAGCCTTGGATAAGGCGAGATATTCCTGGCCCAATTTGGCTGCTTCCTGATAAAGCTCGAGCTGAACAAAGTAAAAAACCTTGAGCTTCAGAAAACGGAAATCCCCTGGAAATCTCCGATGACCCTCATTCAACGTATTGATCGCCCCATTGGTCTTTTGCAAATGCCAATAGGATTGTGCCTGAATAAACAGCAAGGAGGGATTCTTTTCTTTATGCTCTCCTGTCTTATCAATAACTCGCAGAACATCCTGATAGTTTTTAAGAGAAAAGTAAATTTGCGCCAGATAGACATAGATCAAAGGATCTTGCTGACCATGTTTGATCGCTGATTGCAAACTATCTTTAGCCGCATCGAACTCATTAAGGTTCATATAAGCCAGTCCCTGCAAGGTATAAAACCGTGCTAAATCAGTCTTTTCATCATCCAGGTCCACGCTTTGCAACGCCATCAAGGCCCGGTCATAATGCCCGTCTTTGAGCATCAACACTGCAAGCTCGATAAAATCAGTCGATTCCGGTTTCTTTTCTTTTGCCCAAGAAAATTGGGCCATGCCGGCGAGCATTATCGCAGTCAGAATCATGACAGCGTGTTTGATTGTCACAAATTTCATTATGCTTGCCACCGCTTATATTGGATCAGGATAAGTCAAAACGAATTTTCTGTTTGGCCCATACTCTGACGTTATCACCTTTGTATTTAGCAGGCTCAAACTGCCAGGATCGTACTCCTTGCAAAGCGGCATCATCAAATACACCCGAAGGGTTTGACTCCAGGACTTGTACCTGCTTGACAGAACCATCCGTGTCTACCAGCACCGAAAGCACAACATAACCTTTAATTCCCTTCTTTTTGGCTGCTGGCGGATAGCGGAACGCGCTTCTCGATTTGGGTCTTGGAGGAATATCCACTAGATCCTCGGTCATGACGGCATTACCGGTTTTACCCAGCAGACTCTCATCGACACCGTTCATACCCCCATCATCAAAACCAAGAAGACCTAGATCAATACCGGAAAGTGATGAGCTCAGACCTTTAAATGCTGGCGGGGTATTGGTACGTGCTGGCTGTTTCTTAGGTTCTACTTTCTTGATCTCTTTCTTAGGCTCGGGAGGCGACTGCTTGACCATGCTGATTTCGGTCACTTCCTGTGCGGGTGTTTTATCTAATGTGTCTGCAAACTTGTTCATGATAATCACCCAGCCAAAGACCAGGATAGGGCCCATCAACATTGATGTGATCGCGACGATATGCTTATTTAAGGACTTATTCATTGCTATCATGTCATAACTCCTATTCAACCTGCCTCTTTACGGGTAGCCACACCTACACTCTGAGCTCCTGCTAGGCGGGCCTGATCGACAACTTCAACTAACTTGCCGGCCGGAACCCCTTCATCGGTGACGACCAAAATAACTTTGCTGGCAGATGCGCTCAGTAAATCTCTGAGCTTGCTCTGGATCAGCCAGAGCCGCACGGGCTCACCGTCCAGATAAGTATCGCCATTGCGGTCGATAAATAATCGAATTGCTTTACTGGATGAAGCGACTGCACTGCTTGCTTTGGGCCGCTCCAATTCCAGCTGCATATCCTTGACGAAGGTCGTCGTCACCATAAAGAAGATCAGTAAAATAAAAACACAATCAATAAGTGGCGCTAAATCTATGGCTGCTTCTGTTTCTGCCGGTTCACTGTATTTCATTATTTTTTCTCGCTGTCGCTATGGATGAGAAAGGTTGGCTACATAATAGATATTTGATCTGCACAAGATCTTTCTCGATTTGCTGCTGCTTTTTGTTCTGATCGTTGTGCATCAATAAACCAGGTATCGCCACAGCCAGTCCCATTTGCGTAGTGATAAGAGCCTGCGCAATTCCGCCTGCAATGCCGCCGGTCTGCGAAAATAGCACCATGCTTGCAAGCGAATCGAATGTCTCCACCATGCCAACCACTGTGCCCAATAATCCCAGCAGCGGCGAAATAATGATGATGGTCTTGACTAAGACTGAAAACTTTCCAATTTCTCTTTCAAAGTCATAGAATGCTGTGTCCAGATGGTAACGCAGGTACTTGGTATGTTTTTTCTTTAACTCCACTCCGATTTGTATCGCTTGCTCAACAATGCTGTTTGCTGGTCTGCGGTTACCTGCGCGATAAAAATCCAGCATGTCTCGCACTCCCATTTTTTTGGGAGATCTCAATACCCAGAATCGATAACCCAATCCATACCAAAGCAATAGCACACAAATAAACAAAGGCGGCATGACAAAACCGCCTGCCTGAAACAGTTCTTTTACCAGGCCAACGACTTCCAAAACAGCCATCATATTTGTGCTTTCCCTCTGCTAGCGTCTAAGTGGCCTGCGGCTGCGGCATCAACATCGGATTACCATTCTCGGTGTATTTCTTTCCTGTTTCTGCGCTATCTGTTCCACTCAGAAAGATATTGATTATCCGCAATGCCGAGTGCTCCATATCACGCCTGATATTCCTTGCCCAAGCATTAAGCAATGTCCCCAGCATTAAAGCTGGAATAGCCACAACCAATCCCAATTCAGTGGTAACTAATGCAATCGAAATCCCGCCCGATAACATTTTGGGATCACCTGTACCAAACTCGGTAATCACATCAAAAGTTGTAATCATCCCCGTAACAGTGCCTAATAAGCCAAGCAAAGGAGAAGCGGTAGCCGTTACCATAATAATGGCGCCAAAACGATCCAATGGCCGAGACTCCTGCAAAATCGCTTCGTGCACAATATCTTCCATATGCTCCCTGTCGTCTTTCAAATGACGCAATGTCGAAGCCAGTACGCGGCTTATCGCGGACGAACCTTGCTCAGCCACTTTGCGCGCTTGATCCAGCTCCCCTTTCGCTAAATACCCAATGATGCTTTCAGTCAGTTGTTGCGTATCTGCACTATTCTTGTACAGCAGAACCGCCCGTATCAGAGCTAAAAATAAAGCCAATACGCCTAAACCAACAATCACCCAGCCAATAGCGCCGCCAGCTTTGATTTCACTGAGCACTGTTTTTTCCGGCGTCTCTTCAATTGCCGTCGTGCGTGATTCAAACAAAAACAGCTTCAGGTAATCAGGCTGTTCTTTTTTGCCAAGCGCAACCGCAATGTCTGCCGCGGGCTCCTTCCACACCTTAAATTCATTATTCCCGGCTGGAACAAGGCTGCCACTGCCTTCGGTACTTATGCCAAATGCGGCAATATTGCCCAAATGAATGACTTCTCCTTCCGCCTGCTTACCATTCTCCAAAAAGAATTTTCCTGACTTGGACTGGATATCACCCAATCCTTGTATAAGGCTGAGTGCGTGTTCAAACAGGAAGCTGATTTTTAACTGATCGTTTTCCTTAGCCTCTTTCACTGCCGCAGGTATCTCGATGCCGTAATTTTTCAACGTCATTTCGGCCTGCGCATAAGTAATTTCCAACGCCTCACTGCGTTCACTGGCGGCAGCTTGTGTCCGTTCCGCTTCCGTGAGCTGTGAATTGAACTGATCTATTTTGGCGGAACGCGAAACCGATTCACGCTCAAGCGCATTGATTTTCCGGATTAACTCCTGTTCTTTGCTATTGGCATTTGCTTTATATTTTTCCAGTTGCGCTTTTAATTCACGCTTCTGCGCATCTAAAAAAGCATATTCTCGCTTATAAGCAGTTTCGAGACTGACTGGCTGCTGATCTGAAGCAACTTTTTTCTTCGCAGAAGTTACATCAGGCTTGGCGCTGGGGGCCAGACCTGACGTATTACTTGCGTTTGATTCGGATGAACTGGCCTGTGCTGTTACAGCTGCGCTGCCTTCTCGCGCATGCATTATGTTTACCGCTACCAGTAACTGCAGCATCAATAAGAAGAATTTCATAATTTTTTCATTGGATTGGGCAATTCAAAATAGCCTTGGCGTATTTGCTTTTTCAGCGAATCAAACAGCTTGGCAATATGTTCTTTGTCCTTGCTGCTATCGACCAGGACAAATTTCCAGCTGCTATCCCCTACTCTTTGCGCCATTCCGGCCCGGTTATCCCGCGTCTGGAAATAGAGAAAAACCGTTCCCAGTTTTGCAATATCAGCCAGCACCTTTTCTTCATTTAACGAGATTGTCTGCTGATAAATGCCATTCTCCTTGCTCAGCCTGATTTCGTCCTCTATAAGCGACCATGCGTGATTAACTGCCTTTTTGGGATCAATCAATTTGCCAGCAACGTTGCTTTCCAGTTCTTCAATCGCCTTGATGCGATCCTCCACTCTAAACGGCAAGCCATTCTGGACCTGGCGCTTATACTCCGAGAGAAAATCCAGCAATTCAGGTTTAAGATTTTCACCGGAGCGCTCAGCCTCTTTTGAGTTTGCCACGAGCTGCTCGATAGATTGCTGCAGCTTTTCGATGCTGACTTTTTGGCGCCTTTCTTCCACACTCAAATCAGCAAGCTGCGAGGACAGCGCCGCTATTCTACTGCTATGATTTTCCTTCTCCAGATCTAGCTGGGATTGGAGCTCTTCAACCTCGCTGCGAATTTTTGCAAGTGATTTGGCCAGATTATCCAGATTATCAGCCGTTACCTTTGGGGCATACATCGTGATAACCAGTAATCCTGCCAGTGCCACCAAACTTTCAAATAATTTCATGAATATTTTCAACATTCCTAGCTCAACGCCTATTCGATGCTCACCTGGAGCAACAAAAGGAAATTGTCATCAAACAATAAGATTAATCGTCAGAACAAATTTTCTTGCAAGACGATATGAAAAGGATCTGCATTAGAGGCTAGCTATGCTACGGCAGAAATGTTGCAGTTTTATGTCAATCCTGCGGCATCAACTTTTTTCAGGATTGATGAGAGCAAAAGCGGTGAAAAGTATCCGCCTGATCTGACTGACTAAGAAAATAGAATTTTCTAGGTGAGCCAAATAGTTTGAAATTGATCTGGTCAAGTTTTTGCAGAGGAATTATCTGCTCCGTTTGATCGGGCGGACAAATCCCCGTTTATACTTCTCGTGAGTCAAAAATTGGTTTAAGTTAGTGCAGTATAGCCATGAATATATTAGAATTTTGATATGTCATCACGTTACCGGCTCACTGCACAAGAAATTGCCGATTTAGAATCAGCGCAC
>NZ_JAGFJM010000063.1 GCF_024102715.1 Nitrosomonas communis | reverse complement strand
AAAGCGGGAATCATCCCCGGTGCCAAATTAGGAAAACGCTGGGCATTTATCGAAGATGACCTTGCCGATCATATCCGCTCGTTATATGCTTCTACTCGGCAAGCGTTGCAAGTGAGACATGAGGAGAAAAAATTATGTCACTCTTTAAACGCGGTAAAACGTGGTGGGTTCGATTCACCACACCAAGCGGCGAGCGCATTAGATGTTCTGCTGCAACAGAAGACAAAACCCAGGCGCAGGAATTCCACGACAAGCTAAAAGCGGAAGCGTGGAGAGTTGTAAAAGTTGGTGAAAAACCAAAATATACCTGGGATGAAGCTGCTTATAAGTGGTTGATGGAAACGCAACACAAAAAAACACATCATGATGATGTTTCCAAAATCAGTTGGCTCCAACAATACCTCCGGGGCAAGTATCTTCATGAGATCACTCGTGAGGAAATTGCAAGGATAGGTGAGTTAAAGTTAAAAACAACCACACCAGCTACAGCAAATCGGTTATTGGCATTGATTCGCTCCATTTTACGGCGGGCTACTCTTGAATGGGAGTGGATTGATAAAGCACCAACTATTAAGTTGTACCGGGAACCCAAGCGACGGATACGTTATTTGAATGCTGATGAAGCCAATAAGCTCATACAGGAGTTGCCGGTGCATTTGGCAGATATTGTGCAATTTTCACTGGCTACAGGTTTGCGGCGAGCAAATGTTACAAAACTTGAGTGGTCCCAAGTTGATATGCGGCGCAATGTTGCATGGATACACGGCGATCAGGCAAAAGCTGGGAAACCAATTCATGTTTCACTCAATTCTACGGCTATGACTGTATTAGAGAGACAAGTTGGAAAACACCCTAAAACGGTATTTACTTATAAAGGTATGCCTATAAAGCAAGTAAATACCAAAGCTTGGCGAAAAGCATTAAAGCGGGCCGGTATCGAGAATTTTCGCTGGCATGATTTGCGTCATACCTGGGCAAGCTGGTTAACACAGAATGGTGTACCGTTGAATGTCATTCAGGAGATGGGCGCATGGGAGTCTTCGGAGATGGTGAGGCGGTATGCACATCTCGCCCCGGCCCAGTTTGCCGCACATGCACGTGTCGTGGATGCCATGTTTTCTGGCACAAATTTGACACAATCGAAGTAAAGAGCTATCAGCAGTTGCGCTAAGTTATTGATTATTGGTGCTGTTGAGAGGAGTCGAACCTCCGACCTACTGATTACGAATCAGTTGCTCTACCAACTGAGCTACAACAGCATTCTGAATGCCAGCAAGAGCGGAATTATAGAGGTTTAAGAAATCGTAAGCAATTATAAGGTTTTTCTAGAAACTAAACATGCTAACGAGAAATTTCAAACCTTGGCAAATTAAACAACCAAATAGAGTAGTCCTCACAATTTCGTTTAATTTCTCTGATTATCTCCAAAAATCTGTACATTTTCAGCAAAAAAAGCCATAATTTTAAAATGACACTTAGAGATATATCGGCTAAAAATATTCTGGTCATCCATGGACCTAATTTGAATCTCCTAGGTATACGAGAGCCCGAGATCTATGGAAAAACGACGTTGGATGATATTAACAGAAAATTGTATGAAATATCGCTAGCTGCTGAAGCAAGGCTGGAAGTTTTTCAAAGCAATAGTGAGGGTGAATTAATAAACCGCGTGCAGCAGGCTATGCGTGATGAAACTGATTTCATTATTATCAATCCCGCAGGCCTGACTCATACCAGCATCGCTTTACGTGATGCCTTAGCAGCGACAGGGTTACCTTTTATTGAAATACATCTCTCCAATATCTATGCGCGTGAGGCATTTCGTCAAAAATCTTACTTTTCTGATCTTGCAATCGGCGTAATCAGCGGTCTAGGAGCGAAAGGCTATGAACTGGCATTACAATCAGTTTTAAGTAAATGATGATTTCCACGAAACCTTCCAATGACTCGCACATGATTTGATCAGGCGCTAATTGACTAAAAATAAAGAACAATGCAATGGATTGATAATATATAGTAATATGCCGCCGCACTTACTCAATCAAATATGCTTTGATGCATTACTTTGTTAGTAAACTATATAAATTTTGTTTTTAACTAAATCTCGCAAACCTTAATGATGACCCACACTCCAGGTTTGATTCTAGGATTAGTCATGAACGGGATGTTCTCGGGAGGCTGTATATGGATCTAAGAAAACTGAAGAAACTAATTGAGTTAGTTGAAGAATATAATATTACCGAGCTAGAAATTACTGAAGGCGAAGAAAAAGTTCGCATCAACAAATCTGGCTACTTGTCACAAAGTTATGCAGCCGCTCCCCAATATTACCAGACAGGCACTGCGCCAACAGCGAGTGTGCCCATCAATATAGCCAATACCATTGCGACAGAAACAGAAGTAAAACCGAGCTTACCGGAAGGGCACATCGTGAAGTCACCGATGGTAGGTACTTTTTACCGCTCTTCCGCGCCTGGTGCGAAACCTTTTGTAGAGACCGGACAAGCCGTTAAAGCCGGTGACACCTTATGTATTATTGAAGCAATGAAACTTCTCAATGAAATAGAAGCCGACAAAGATGGTATCATCAAAGCCATTTTGCTTGAGAATGGGCAGCCAGTTGAATATGGCGAGCCTTTATTTGTGATTGGATGATTCTTCAATTATCCAATCCATCCTTGTAATGTAGCCTTCCAGACTTCACCTCAAATACTTCAAATATGTTTGAGAAAATACTTATTGCTAATCGTGGCGAGATTGCGCTACGCATCCAACGTGCGTGCCGTGCCTTGGGAATTAAAACCGTTGCAGTCCATTCCGAAGCTGATGCTGAAGCAAAATATGTCAAGCTTGCTGACGAATCCGTGTGCATCGGCCCTGCTCCATCTTCACAAAGTTACCTGAATACACCGGCTATCATCAGTGCAGCAGAAGTGACGGACGCCGAAGCAATCCATCCAGGCTATGGTTTTCTATCAGAAAACGCTGATTTCGCTGAACGAGTAGAAAAAAGCGGCTTTATCTTCATTGGTCCCCGACCAGAAACCATACGGTTGATGGGCGATAAAGTCAGCGCAAAAAATGCGATGAGGCAGGCAGGTGTGCCCTGTGTTCCTGGTTCAGATGGTGCACTACCAGAATCGATTGAGGAAATCAAGAAGATTGCTAAGTCGATAGGCTATCCCATTATTATCAAAGCTGCTGGCGGCGGCGGAGGCCGAGGTATGCGCGTAGTGCACACTGAAGCTGCACTTTCAAATGCGGTCATTACGACACGAAATGAAGCCCAAACAGCCTTCGGTAATCCAACCGTTTATGCAGAAAAATATCTGGAAAACCCCAGGCATATTGAGATACAGGTGCTGGTTGACGAATATGGTAATGCAGTACATTTGGGGGAACGAGATTGCTCCATGCAGCGCCGTCATCAAAAAATTATTGAAGAAGCGCCCGCACCGGATATCTCACCACGACTACGCGATAAAATCGGTGAACGTTGCACGGAAGCCTGTCGTCGCATCAATTACCGTGGTGTAGGAACCTTTGAGTTCCTCTACGAAAACAATGAATTCTATTTCATTGAAATGAATACCCGTTTGCAGGTAGAACATCCTGTGACCGAGGCTGTCACTGGTATTGATCTGGTACGGGCGCAGATTCGCGTTGCTGCAGGAGAAAAACTCTTGCTCCGGCAAAAAGATATTGTGATCAAAGGACATGCTATTGAATGCCGTATCAATGCGGAAGATCCCTATAAACTAACACCTTCGGCAGGCCGCATTACCCAGTATCACGCACCGGGTGGGCCGGGGATCCGGGTTGATTCGCACGTTTACCACAACTATATGGTGCCGCCTTATTATGATTCCATGATTGGTAAAATCATCGCTTATGGAGATGATCGGGATCAAACTATTGCCAGAATGCGTATTGCACTTTCGGAAATGGTCGTTAGTGGTATTAAAACGAATATTCCACTCCACCTTGATCTGCTATCTGACGCCAATTTCCTTAGCGGCGGCATTTCGATTCATTATCTTGAACACAAACTTGCCTTGCATAATAAAGCGAGCAAGGAAAATGATTAAGCGGTCTTCTTATTAAAAGAGGTCACTCACAGCGAAATATGTCTTGGGTATCCCTTACTATCGAAATTGATGCCACGCATGTTGAAATTTTAAGTGACAAACTATTTGAGTTAGGCGCCCTATCGGTCGATATTCATGATGCTGCCGCAGGCACTGAGCAAGAACAACCTTTGTTTGATGAGCCCGGTGAACACACGGACGAGGTCTGGACGCAGGCAGCAGTCACTGCCTTATTTGAACAAGACACAAACATCCCTGTAATCATGCAAATGATAACGCAGGCACTTGAACTTGCGACTCAACCCGAGTATCGCTTATCTTGCATACAAGAACAGGACTGGGTCAAATTGACACAAGCACAATTCGATCCCATCAAAATATCATCACGATTATGGATTGTTCCAACCTGGCATCAGCCTCCTGACTCGACAGCAATCAATCTGATTCTTGATCCAGGACGCGCTTTTGGGACCGGCAGCCATCCGACCACTCAGCTTTGCCTCTGCTGGCTGGACAGAAATATACAAGCCAGTGAGACCGTACTCGATTACGGATGTGGTTCGGGTATATTGGCAATTGCTGCCTTAAAGCTCGGCGCAAGTTGTGTGATCGGCATCGATATTGATGCCAACGCCATCGCCGCCAGTTGTGACAATGCAGCACTCAATCAGTGCAATCCGGAAAAAATATTGTTCTCCACTACTTTGGATTCTCTGCCTGCAAAGAGGGAAGTAAATGAGCAGGTCGATAAAGTTGTCGCTAATATCCTAGCCAACCCATTAATCATGCTCGCTCCAATATTGATGCATGCTGTACGAACAGGTGGCTCGATCGCGCTTTCCGGCATACTGGAGGAGCAAGCCAGCGAAGTCATCGATAGCTACCGGCCATGGTTTGACATGGATATTGCCGATAAAAGAGAAGGTTGGGTATTGTTAACGGGCATAAAGAAATAACCACGTTCTGCCGAGAACAACGACACAGGTAATATGCACTGAGCTTGCTATTGCCGCACATGCTACCAATCTTTTCTGGAAAATTCCTGATACTCTTTTTATCGTCCAACATATAAGCGCCGCGCATGCCTATCTTATGTTGTATTTATGTCCCTACGATCTCATTTTTATTAATTTTTTTGAAGTAGAAATATAGAAATAGTCCTGCGAGTCTGTAGTGTGCCATGTTGTTATTAGAGCAATGCATGACTAGATATTTCACCGGGCCATGATGCAGGAGCCATAGGGTATAATCAGTTATTTTGCATTCAATGGAAAAGACTACGCCATCATGACTCATCATCATCGCACCACTTTGTTGGAAAATCTACTTACTCGCCGCATCCTGCTCCTGGATGGCGCGATGGGAACAATGATCCAGAGCCACAAGTTGAGTGAAGCTGATTATCGAGGCAGCCGTTTTGCAGATTTTCCTCATGACCTCAGGGGTAACAATGATCTATTAACGCTGACACAGCCCCAGATCATCCGCTCGATTCATGCACGCTACCTGGAAGCAGGCGCCGATATCATTGAAACCAACACTTTCAACTCCAATACGCCTTCGATGGCTGATTACCATATGCAGGATTTGGTCTATGAGTTGAATTTTATGGGGGCAAAATTAGCGCGTGAAGAAGCGCTTGCAATGGAAAGCAGAACACCGGACAAGCCCCGTTTTGTCGCAGGGGTGATCGGACCCACCACCAAAACGGCTTCCATTTCACCAGATGTGAATGATCCTGGTTTCCGTTCGATCACCTTCGAGCAGCTTGTTACCGATTATTCGGAAGCCATCCATGGATTAGTTGATGGCGGAGTCGATATCCTGCTGGTTGAAACCATTTTCGATACTTTGAATGCCAAAGCTGCATTGTTCGCAATCGATCAGTATTTCGAAAGACATCATCTGCGTTTGCCTATAATGATATCGGTAACGATTACTGATGCTTCCGGGCGCAATCTTTCCGGCCAAACACCAGAAGCCTTCTGGAACTCAGTCAGACATGCACAACCTTTGTCAGTAGGCATTAACTGCGCGCTGGGCGCAGAATTAATGCGTCCTTATGTGGAAGAACTTTCCAATGTAGCTGAGGTATATACCAGCGCCCATCCCAACGCTGGCTTACCGAATCCCCTGTCCGAAACCGGCTATGATGAATCACCCGAATACACCGCGAGTTTGATCAAGGAATTTGCCCAGTCTGGCTTCGTCAATATTGTCGGTGGCTGCTGTGGCACAACACCCGCCCATATTAAAGCGATCGCCGAGGCAGTAGCGGGGATTGCTCCACGAAAAATCCCGGATATCCCCAAGAAACTCCGTCTATCTGGCCTGGAGCCGCTCAATATTGGTGACGACTCGCTGTTCGTCAACGTGGGCGAGCGCACCAATGTTACGGGATCAAAAGCCTTTGCCCGCCTGATACTTAATGACAATTATGCGGAAGCATTAAGCATCGCACGCAGCCAGGTAGAAAATGGCGCGCAAATCATTGACATCAACATGGATGAAGCCATGTTGGATTCACAAAAAGCCATGGTTACCTTTCTTAATCTGATTGCGGCGGAACCAGACATCAGCCGCGTGCCCATCATGATTGATTCCAGCAAATGGACCGTGATTGAGGCAGGCCTGCAATGCATTCAAGGTAAAGCTATTATCAACTCCATCAGCATGAAAGAAGGGGAAGAAGAGTTTATCTATCAAGCCAAGCTTGCACGCCGTTATGGCGCCGCAGTTATTGTGATGGCGTTTGATGAAAGCGGGCAGGCCGACACCCTCGCGCGCAAAGTGGAAATCTGCACGCGGAGTTACCGTGTACTGGTCGATAAGGCTGGTTTCTCAGCTGAAGATATTATTTTTGACCCGAATATCTTTGCCGTTGCAACTGGCATTGAGGAACATAACAATTACGCACTGGACTTCATTGAGGCCGTCCGAGTCATCAAGCAGACTTTGCCTTACGCCAAAATCAGCGGTGGTGTTTCCAATGTTTCCTTTTCTTTCCGCGGAAATGAGCCCATCAGAGAGGCCATCCATACTGCCTTTCTGTATCACGCGATCCAGGAAGGCATGACCATGGGCATCGTCAATGCAGGCCAATTAGGTGTGTATTCTGACATTCCTGGCGATTTACTTGAGCGGGTTGAAGATGTGCTGCTTAACCGCCGCCCTGATGCCACCGAGCGCCTGGTTGAATTCGCTGAAAATTTCAAAGGACAGAAAAAGGAGCAGGTTGAGGATCTTGCCTGGCGTAATGAGCCTGTCCGTCAGCGACTAACGTATGCCCTGGTCAAAGGAATCGCTAACTATATTACTGAAGATACTGAAATCATTCGACAGGAGATTGCAAGCAAAGGTGGACGGCCAATAGAAGTGATCGAAGGCCCCCTTATGGATGGCATGAACGTCGTGGGCGACCTGTTTGGTGCTGGTAAAATGTTTTTGCCCCAAGTGGTTAAATCGGCACGCGTCATGAAACAAGCGGTTGCTTATCTGCTCCCCTATATTGAGGCAGAAAAAAAAATCTCTGGTGACGCCAAACCCAAAGGAAAAATCGTGATTGCCACGGTCAAAGGTGATGTGCATGACATTGGCAAAAATATTGTCACAGTCGTGCTCCAGTGCAATAACTATGAAGTCATCAATATGGGTGTGATGGTGCCAAGTGCGCAAATTCTGGAAACTGCACGCAATGAGAAGGCTGATATCGTTGGCTTATCCGGTTTGATCACCCCTTCCCTCGAAGAAATGGCGCATGTCGCCAAGGAAATGGAACGCGAAGGATTTACCATTCCCCTTCTCATCGGAGGCGCCACGACCTCGCGCGTGCATACCGCTGTGAAAATTGCCCCACATTATAGCGGAGTGACAGTATGGGTACCCGATGCCAGCCGCGCTGTCGGCGTGTGCAGCCAGTTAATGTCCGAGGATCAGCATATTGTGTACAAACAAGAAATCAAGGCCGGGCAAGAAAAAATCCGCGCCCAGCAGAAAAATAAAAAAGGACCAGCGCAATTGCTCTCTCTCGCAGAAGCGCGCGCCAATGCGTTGAAAATAGATTGGCAACACTACACGCCGGCTGAGCCAAGTTTCATAGGCATTCGAACGCTGAATAACTATCCCTTGGAAGCGCTGGTACCTTATATTGATTGGACGCCCTTCTTCCAGGCTTGGGAATTATCCGGACGCTATCCGGCTATTCTAGAAGATGAGGTAGTGGGCGAGGCTGCCAGCAACTTGTTCCGTGATGCACAAAGCATGCTGAAAAAGATCATTGAACAAAAATGGCTCACAGCCAATGCTGTCATCGGTCTCTTCCCAGCCAACTCAGTCAATCACGACGATATCGAAATTTACTCGGATAAATCTCGCACCAAAGTGCTGATGACCTACCACACTTTACGGCAGCAAACAGTCAAGCCAGCAGGACGTCCCAATTTATGCTTAGCCGATTTTATTGCGCCTAAAGAAAGCGGCATCATTGATACGATTGGATTATTTGCTGTCGGAGCGGGTTTTGGTATCGATGAGCGTGTCAAGGCGTTCGAAGCGGCCCATGATGATTATAATGCCATCATACTAAAAGCTTTAGCTGATCGCTTGGCCGAGGCCTTTGCCGAACACATGCATGCACGTGTACGACGGGAATTCTGGGGTTATGCCAAGGATGAAACCCTAACCAACGAGCAGCTTATCAATGAAGAATATCAGGGAATTCGCCCCGCCCCAGGTTATCCGGCCTGTCCTGATCATACCGAAAAAGGACCGCTGTTTGCCTTACTCGAGGCTGAAAAAAGAGCAGGCATTATTATTACTGAATCTTACGCCATGGTCCCCACCGCAGCCGTATCTGGTTTTTATTTCTCGCATCCGGAATCCACTTATTTCGCCGTGGGTAAAATTGGTAAAGATCAAGTAGAAGATTACGCCAGAAGAAAAGGATGGGCAATCGATGAAGCAGAGAAATGGCTTGCTCCCACACTGGCATATGAACGCTGAGTGTTCACCTCTTACAAAAACCAAAATGTCCCCTCAATCTTGCCTAGTAGTGAGGCAGTAACTGCCAATGCAAGTTACTGCAAAACTATTAAAGTCATGAGGCAATTTCTATGTGGGATTTGCCGGTATTTTTTGCGCGAAATAACGCTTCATCAGCACGCTTAATCACTGAATACTGGTGCTCATAGGCCTGACGTAATGCCACCCCTCCGCTGAAGGTGATCGATACTGGCTGATTATTTGTATTTAGTATAGGTTTGTCAGCCAGGATATGCTGCAACCGCTGTATCACGCCTACCGCCTGGTCTATACGGGTATCAGGCAATAAGATGACAAATTCCTCACCACCGTAGCGTGCAACCACATCGCTTGGACGCAACGCACCTTTCACCATTTTCGCAAAATAGATCAAAACATTATCACCAAATGAATAACCATACATCTCGTTAATTTCCTGGAAGTTATCCAAATCGATCAGTACAGCGCACAGCGGATCTTTGCTCCTGTCTGCACGTGCAGCCTCGCACGCAAAATGTTCATCCAGTCCGCGCCGGTTAAACAAGCCCGTCATCTGGTCTGTATGCACCAATTCCCTGATGAGTTCCAGCTCATATCTCAGGGATTCAATTTTACGCTCTGCATAGAAGATCTTTTCTCGTACGCTAGACATCTCATCGTTCTGATGCAAATCCCTGGTTTCAGACAATACATTGTCTAGAATGCTGATTATTTCACTAACATCATGGGTTTTCCTAATCCTCCATGCATATTGCTCAACGCGCTGATAATATTCATCTACAGTAAGCAATGATTTGCTGTCGCCTTTACCTGCTCCATTTTCCTCTTCAACACCAACTGACTTAACCAGCCTCAATTGCGTTTCACTCAAAGTTTGCACGATAATGTAATCTCCTACTAATAGCGACGTAAACAGGATGATTATTCTAGATAAGCCCAAGTCTGATTAATTGGGGGGAGGAGAATCTGTCTCAAGATAATCTACCATGGTTGTAGGTTAGCAAATCTAATACATTTCAATAAATGAAATTAAAATGGAAATCTCGCTTTGTTCAAGATTTACAGTCACCGGCTGATTTCTCGCTAGACGCACTGGCATCAGTCTTTTTCGCTGAATCAGAGAGATAATTCTGATTATGCTGCTTCAATACTTGTTGCACTCCATCAACTGATTTCTTGATCTCAAAATAGCTAGCCAGATACCAGCTAACTCTCACTTACGCAAAGTGAGAGTTAGCACACAAATTTTCTTCTTTTCAATCGAAGGTTCCACTGAGAATCAAGCCTCACTTGGCATCCCAAAGCACCAGCAGGTGGTCGCATTGCCAAAGCTGGTAGCATGTTTAATAACGTGAGTTCGACATAAGAAAAAGCAGTAAAAAGAACCTAAATTCCTTATGATGAGGCTATTTTGAAAAAGTATTTCATCACGAGAGGAGCCAGGTTCTAATGTATACTATATTGATATT
>NZ_JAGFJM010000015.1 GCF_024102715.1 Nitrosomonas communis | reverse complement strand
TGCGCTGATTCTAAATCGGCAATTTCTTGTGCAGTGAGCCGGTAACGTGATGACATATCAAAATTCTAATATATTCATGGCTATACTGCACTAACTTAAACCAATTTTTGACTCACGAGAAGTATATATCTTTTCAGAGAACCTCATGTAGCGGATCATTCTCATCTGGTTTACTATCTGTCAAAGCGGTGTTTTCTTACTTTAATGCCAGCAGGTTACACTGCTTTTTTCTCCGGTCATACACCAGAAATGATCATGGCTTCAAGCGTGTGTGAAGCTGGAATTTCAAAACTGGAACTAAACGTATAAGGAGTAATATCATGTTAAATTTAGCAATGGTTTTTCTAGTTATAGCCATAATTGCAGGTCTTCTAGGCATTACTGGCGTAATGAGTATTGCTATTGAAATGGCTTGGATTTTGTTTGTGGTTGGTCTCATTCTAGCCATCCTATTCTGGGTAATCGGAAAACGTCCACCTCCAATCTAATTTTATTTTATAAAAAACTTACACTCTCGCGGCTGTCACCTACAAGGATTCTTTCAGTGGAATCTGCATCCGGAAGCACAGCTGCGAAAAGATGAAGATCATTTTTGATCGAAGGATCGAGACCACGCAACCAAGACTTTGCGCAGTCTCACTCCTTTCCTTGATGCACATAATAGTACCTGACCAGGTTCAGCTTGCTATCAAGCTCAAAACACAGCGGCTGAGCGGTGGCGATAGACAGTTTCATCACTTGCTTTTGCGACAGGTTGGCAAGCTGCATCATCAAGCCACGTAACAAGTTTTTGTGCGACACGATCAGTACCCGCTTGCCTTGCCGAATCTCCGGCAAAATCGTTTGCTGCCAGAAGGGTAAGACGCGCTCTACTGTCTGTTCGATGCTTTCTGCCAGAGGGAGCAAGGTTTTATCGATCTCTGCATAGCGTGCCTGATTGCCTGGAAAACGCGCATCATTTATATCCAAGGAGGGCGGTGTAGCCGCAAAGCAAATCTGAGTACTCAGTATCGGCCAGATGCCAAATTGCCTGATCGCCTGCCAGCGGCCCAGGCCTTCCAGTGCACCATAATGACGCTCATTCAAACGCCAGTCTTGCCGAACCGGTATTTCCTCTAGTCCCATGCTCGCCAATACGATCTTAAGAGTGTCGGTCGCGCGTTTCAATTCCGAAGTGAAGCAGATATCAAAGGCATAACCCGCTTCCTTCAGCAAACGACCCGCCCGCTCAGCTTCCTCTTCTCCCTTCGGACTCAGCGCCACATCGCTCCAGCCGGTAAAATGCCTGTCATGGTTCCAGATACTTTTGCCGTGTCGCAGCAGAACGAGCTTTGTTATTTCCTGTTTTTCACTCACAGGGGATGTCCTTGATAGTTTTCTAACGGGTAGATGCAGCGGCTTCTTTCCAGATGCGGGTCAAGGCATCCCACAGTCCCTTGCGCACCGTTTGCAGATAAAGGGTATTATCGCTCAAGCCATGCACAAGACGTTGCTGCGCCTTGCCCAGGTTGTGATAAGGCAGACTCATGAAGAGATGGTGTGTGGCGTGATAACGCAATCCCACCGGCGCCCACAGGCCGGTGATGAAATTCCCGGGAATATTGATTGAATCGAGATACTGCTCGGCCAGTCCCAAGGTGTGATCGCCAGGATTGCGATAGGCATGCGCTGCCAGCGTGCGCAATGAGTTTAAAATAAAAATCAGCACGGCAATAACATACCACAGCAGCAGTAGCTGGTAAGGCAAAATGCCAAGGGCTACCCCGCCCACGACCGCCAGCGCAAACGCAAACGTGGCGAATTCCTGCAGACGCCAGTGATGGTCATGACGCACAGCGTTGACCGCCCGCTTGTAATATGGGTTAATCGTCAAAGAAGAAGCCCGTTCCCAGACAAGCTTGCGCAATGGCGGAATCAGATAAGATAACGGCGTCAGCAGTAGGAAGCGTGCGACCAGCAACAGTGGCAGAATGAATGATAGCAGCACATAACGCACCATTTCGCTGGGTCGCTGGATCGCGAATGGCAGATATTCCCCATCCTTGCTGGTACCGTAGACATCACGTTTGTGATGATCGTTATGCACTCCGTCATAAGTAAACGATGGAATCATCAAAGGAATGCCACAGAGCAGATTCCACATCCAGCGAAATACCGTGAAGGTTCCCTTCTTAAGGTGGGCAAGTTCATGGATGAAGATCGCCGACCGGTAAAAGGCTAATACCACAACAACACATGCGAGAATCTGCCAGATAGATAATAACGGGCTCTGCAGCGCTATCACGAATGTAGTCCAGCTCAGCGTGATATGAAACAGAAAATCCAGCCAGTATATCCATGGATTGGGCGTCATTAAATCGCGCACGAGTGCATGCGCTTCATGCAACGGAAAATCAAGCGAAGCCTTTCTGTCAGACATCATACTATCTTGCTTGTGCCCAGCAGGCCTTAATGTGTTCGATGATCAACTGATTGGTGGCGTTATCAGTACTATTGATATGCCCGAAATTGGGCACACCAGGCCAGCCGGCATCCACAAATTCCTGACTATTAAACTGCTTGGAATGGGCATAGCGTGGAATCACGTGGAAATGCACATCCGGGTCAACCATCATCAGCATCAGGTAATTCAGCTTGTCGTACTGGAACGCCTTTTTCAGGGCAGACTCAATATAGCCGGTTACCTGATGCAATTCCATAAAGCTGGCGGGGCTCAATTCAGAAAACGCCTGCGCCGGCTCATGCGCCACCAGCACCATCGCTCCCAGTGTAAGCTGCGCCGGACGCAGCAGCACGCTCCAATGCGCATACTGATGGATGACCGTATCCGGTGCACCAAATTTTTGCATGGTGCCATTAAAAACCGTTATCGCCATAAGCTAAATTGAAGTAGGTAATATGTCATCACGTAGTATGGTGGCCGGCTTGCTTCCTTCCTTCAGCGCTCCGCCCTCCACGGTGAACAGCGTCTCCGTTCTGCGCAAATCATCGATGAAATCAATTTCACACCAATGGAATCCATGCACGGAACAGGCATTCACCAGGCGCTGCTGCGCCAGCATATCAATGATGGTGAGATACCAGGATTTGAGCTTGCGCGGATCGCGCAAAGCCCGTTCAACCGCATCGCGGAAAAGCGGAACGCCTTGTTCGCGGAAATAAATCAATCCGATCGATTCAGCATCTGTTTGCTCGGCGGTTAGCACTTTACTGACCTGCTTGACCCACCCATCCGCGTCCAACTGCACTTTCATGTCGTCTTCATCGAACGCTTGCTTAAAGTCGACACAAAGGGTAATGGGTGCTTTTTCGGCTGTAAACACCTGCGACAATAAACCGGCATCAAACAGCGTATCGCCATTCAGCAACAGAAAATTATCGCTCATCTCATCACGGGCGATCCAGCAACTGGCCAGATTATCCGCCACCTCGTAAAAGGGGTTGAACAGCGTTTTGACACGCGGATAATGTGGATAGCGCTCGGCCAATAACGCCTCCACCTTGCCAACCTGGAAGCCGGCAATCACCGTCACATCCTCGATTCCTGCCTGCAACAAGGCATCGATCTGCCATGCAATCACAGGGGTGCCGAAAACGGGTAACAGGCACTTGGGGGTATTTTCAGTCAAGGGAAGTAATCGCCGCCCTTGTCCTGCGCTTAAAATAATCGCTTTAACCGGACCTACGCTTTTATTGTCGCTCATAGCATCACTTGTCTTTGGTAATTTTTGCTACCTGGGTGCATGATTATTGGTCAGCTATTCTACTTGAAAACATCACTTTTTCCTTAATTTGATCGCTGTCTTGGCAGCGATCAAATCAGCACTCCACTCAAATGCCTTAACTCTTCGGCAATGCTGCCCACTGCTTTCAGAAAACCATCGACTTCTGTCTGGGTATTATCCTGACCCAGGCTTACCCTGACCGCACAACGCGCCAGCATCGGTGCAACTCCCATCGCCTCCAGCACATGACTCTGTCCCGGCGTCACGCTGGAACAGGCCGCTCCGCTGGCTACTGCAAAACCCGCTTTATCCAGACGGACGACCAATGTATCTCCTTCAATCTCCGGCAGCGCAAAATAGCAGGTATTCGATAAACGCGGTGCGCCCAAGCCAAAAACCGTTGCGCCCATTTCCAGCAAGCCGCGTTCGAGATAATCACGCAATCCCGTCAAGCGTGCGGACAGCTCGTTCATGCGTGCCTTGGCTAGCTCACAGGCAACGCCAAAACCGACGATCGCCGCTACATTCTCAGTGCCGGAGCGCAACCCATTTTCATGCCCACCGCCATAAATCAGCGGCTTGAGTAACAACCGCTTGTCGATAATCAAGGCAGCAGCACCCTTGGGTCCGTAAATCTTGTGGGCTGAAATGGTCATGGCATGTACTTTCAATTCAGCAAAATCGAGTGGCATTTTACCAAACGCCTGTACCGCATCGGTATGCATCCAGGCGCCTTGCGCCCGGGCCATGTCGGCAATAGCGGCAACCGGCTGAATCACACCGGTTTCGTTGTTTGCCAGCATCACCGATACCATGCCAGGCCGCTCGGCCATAGCGCTTGCGGCATCATCCAATTGTACCTGCCCCAATTCATCTACCGCCAACTGGCGTAATTGCCATCGCTCGCTGGTTCTGCGCGCCAGCTCCTGTGCCGGCCGTCTGATGCATGGATGCTCAATCGCGCTGACGACCACGCTGGAGGGCTTCAAATAGTCCGCTACCCCACGGATGAACAGATTGTTCGCTTCCGAGCCGCCACTGGTAAAAATGATTTGTGATGGCTGCACTCCGACAGCTTGCGCAACCTGTTCACGTGCCTGATTGATTGCACGGCGAGCGATCATTCCATACGCATGACGGCTGGACGCATTGCCATAGGCTTGTCGGAAATACGGCAGCATGGCGTCCAATGCTTTTTCATCGACTGCGGTGGTAGCATTGTGATCAAAATAAGTTTGGCTCATAGATTCTCACTTTTTTCTTAAAAGACGGGCACTTTGCCATCCAGTGCTATTATTTTTCTGGTCATTAAATGTTTAGAAGCTGCGAAGAAAAGGTGATTGGCATCGTCTAACACAGCAAGCCGGATGTGCAACAGATGGATTAGCGAAACTTCGTTTTAACGAAACTTCGTTTTCGCAACCTGTTAACCTGTTACTTGGCATCCAGTATTTCCAAGGCTTTATGCAAGGCTTCCAGCGCTTCTTTATGCTTTCCTTGTTCGTGTAAGGTTTCACCTTCAGCGCGTAACTTCTTGACCTCTGCGTCCTGAGTTTCGCTGATCGCTGGTTTTTTTGCCAGGGCCTCATCAATTTTTCTCATATCGATCGAGCAACGATACGCAAATGCACCGCTACTAAATGCAAGCAAACATATCATTGCCATGAAATGACGTAGCTTCATTTTAACCTCCTGTTATCCGTCGCTCATTGAACTAAATTATGACCATTTCAATGGATAAAAGTTGATCTTGCAAGCATTCCTTCATAAATGCTGGCCGCTTTGTAAACAAAATTTAAAGAAAGTCTGAGAAAGTATGTGCGGCAAATGCAGTAAAACTGCGCTCGCTTGTCTCTATGAGACAGGTCCACAACTCTGTTTTTACAAAATATTGCCATATATCAATGTGATTATGCTGAAGCTAACAGGAGCACACGACATGCAACATGTATTCCGCAACTCAGTCATCTCAGGCAAACAAATAAAGGGGAGGCCCTATATGAATCCGGAGCAACTTTCCTATTTTCGCAAGATTCTGGAGGATACCAGGAGCGGACTAAAGCAGGATGTCGCGCGGACAGTTCATCTGATGCAACAGGAGGCAACTGCTTATGCTGACCCCAATGATCGGGCCAGCCAAGAATCGGATATAGCGCTTGAATTACATAATCGCGAGCGGGAGCGGAAACTCATCAAGAAAATTACCGAATCTATCGCCAAAATTGATATGGGTGAATATGGCTATTGTGATAACTGTGGTATTGAAATAGGATTAAAGCGACTGGAAGCGCGCCCGACAGCGACACTCTGTATTGATTGCAAAACACTTGAGGAAATCAAGGAAAAGCAACAGGCCGGATAAAAATTGCTCAACGCATCCTATATCAATTTTCCCGCCGCGCCAGGCGCGGCGGGAAATAATTTTGCTGAAATTTTCGCTGAACTGCCTAATCGGGTACGCCCACGCTGGTATGAATAAATTCATCCAATGCCATGGCCCATTCCCTGCGGGTAAAAATGAAACCTACATTGTGTCCACCCTGTAATGTCAGGAATTGCTTGGGTTCGGTGGCTGCCTGGAAGAGTGCCTGGCCATGTGCAAACGGCACAATTTCATCCTGTGGGCTGTGCACAACCAATACCGGGCAAGTAATAGCCTTTAAATAATCGATGGTACTGTACTGAAAGCGGGATAACAGACGCACCGGTAAAAAGGGATACAATTCTGTTGCCAGATCAGGCACCGAGGTAAATACCGACGCCAACACCAATGCGCCAGGCTCTTTCTTTGCCGCCAGCCATGCTGCCACAGCGCCGCCGAGCGATTCACCGAATAGCACAATGTGCGTGGGTGAGATGGCTTTTTTCTCGGTCAGGTATTGCCATGCCGCCAGCGCATCTTGATAAGTGCCCACTTCCGAGGGTGAGCCGCTGCTTTTGCCATAACCACGATAATCGAAAATGAACGTGTTATAACCCAGCCGATAAAACGTCAACAAATAATCCCGGCGATGCGCAATATTGCCAGCATTGCCGTGCAAAAAAAGAATGGTTGCCTTGGCAGTCGATGGCGCTGGCACGAACCAGCCATGCAGGGTTTCATTATCACTGGTGGTAAGCTGCACTGATTCATAAGCAAGTCCCTCCTGAGCAGGCGTAAAGGTGTACTCACGTTCGACTTGCGGAAAATAAATCAGATGTGATTGCGCAAAAAATACTAATAGCAGCAATGCTGCATAACCTGCTGCAATGAAAAGAATCAATTTAAGTAACATACGCATCATGACTGAGTTAACGTAGCATTCCTGAAGGAAAAAAGTTAATCGGGAATCACTGCATCATGTCCTGTTTAGCGGTGCTTGGCAGTATAATAGCGCATTATCAATCAGCTAGGATAACTAATGAATTTAGATCGCGTCGATTCAGGTCATGATCTTCCCGACGATTTCAATGTGATCGTTGAAATACCTATGAATTCTGATCCAATCAAATACGAAATGGACAAAAAAACAGGCGCCATGTTTGTAGATCGCTTTATGTCCACTTCCATGCATTATCCATGTAATTATGGCTATATCCCGCATACCCTATCGGAAGATAAGGATCCTGTCGATGTCCTGGTCGTTTCACCAGTTCCCTTGATTACCGGTGCGGTTGTCCGCTGCCGGCCGCTCGGCGCCTTGCATATGACCGATGAGGCCGGCGAAGATATCAAATTAATCGCTGTACCGATTGACAAGCTATGCAGCCTCTATACGCATATCAAATCCATGGAAGATCTGCCGGAATTCATGCGTGCGCAGATTGCACATTTCTTTGCCCACTACAAAGACCTTGAGAAAGGTAAATGGGTCAAAATTGAAGGATGGGGAAGCATTGACGAAGCCAAGGCAGAGATCATGGCAGGCGTCAAACGTTATCAATCAGCCAAAAATAAACCTAAATTTTAATAACTCAAAAGCGGAGAGCGATACAACACCCGGTCGTGCAATGAGTCGCACCAAATCCCGGTTGCAGGTGATCGAATTTGATTCAGGTAGCATTCACAGCCGCACGCTGCAAATCTTCCTTGTATATCTGGCTGACGCCCTCCACACCAACAGTGGCCCGTCCACTACCATCAGCACTTCGTTTGCATAAGAATATAAGAAGCATTGCTGTTTTTTGGCTAAATGACCCCAGGCATATGCTACACGGCTTGTCCCGCAGCATAACCCGAAGACCAGGCCCACTGGAAATTAAAGCCGCCCAGATGGCCTGTCACGTCAACCACCTCGCCGATAAAAAACAGGCCAGGGCATTTTTTTGCCTCCATTGTCTTTGACGAGAGTTCTTGCGTATCAACACCGCCTACCGTAACTTCTGCTGTGCGGTAACCTTCGGTACCTGTCGGGCGAATGTGCCAGTCGTTGACCGCACGCGCAACGATTGCCAGTGTGGTGTCGGACAGGGTAGCCAGCGGCCCATTGCATTCGTGTTCATCGCAGATGCTTTGTGCCAGGCGTCTGGGCAGAATCTCCGACAGCGCATTGCTCGCATGCAACTTAGGCTGACTTTGTTTTTTCTCTTTGAGAAAGCCGATCACCTGCGTAAGCGGCGCCAGATTAACGATAATTTGCTCACCATCTTGCCAATAAGATGAGATTTGCAGAATAGAGGGACCGCTCAAGCCGCGGTGCGTAAACAGCAATCCTTCGGCAAAAACTTGCTTTTCGTAGCGTACAGTGGCTTCGACCGACAAGCCACTCAGCGTCTTGCAGCGCTCCAGCAACACCCCATCAAAAGTCAGCGGTACCAAGCCAGCCCGCGGCCGGATGACATTCAAACTAAATTTCTTGGCTGTTTCATAGCCGAAATTGGTTGCTCCGATTTTGGGAATCGAAAGTCCGCCCGTCGCAATCACCAGAGAAGCACAGGTCTGATCGCCTCTGCTCGTTTTGACCCGATAACCCGCTGCAACAGCCTCGATCTCCAGCACGCGTGTTTGCCCCTCCAGTTTTACTCCTGCCTGGCGAGCTTCCGTCAACAGCATGTTAATGATCTGCTTGGATGAATCGTCACAAAACAACTGGCCCAGTTTTTTTTCATGAAAAGCAATACCATGCTTGCGCACCAATGCAATGAAATCCTGCACGGTATATTGTTTGAGTGCTGATTTGCAGAAATGCGGATTCTGGGAAAGATAGCAGTGGGGTTGAGCATGAATGTTAGTAAAGTTGCACCTTCCGCCGCCGGAAATGCGTATTTTCTCAGCGATTTTCGCCATATGATCGATCAACCACACCCGCCGCCCGCGCTTTCCGGCTTCTATCGCACACATCAGCCCGGCGGCGCCGGCGCCAATGATGATCACATCATAGTTATGTAACATATTTTATTCTGAGGGTAGCCTGGCTTTTACTTGCTGCCGCGTGAAGCAGCGAATCACGTGTTCAGTCTGGATTGGGAATGGGAATGGGAAAGGAATTAATACTCACTTTTGCTCAGTTGAACAGCAGTGCTGTTGTTAAGATTTGTCTGTGGACAACGTACACGATCGTAAATACTCCCAGGCAATGCCAGCCGCATGCTTGTTGCTTCCCTTCAGTGCCGCCGTCACGCGATTGTCGTTAATCTTCCTGATCAGCAAAGCGAACATGTAAGACTGGTCGGTGTCTGCACCGGTTTGCGCATAGGAACGGATTTCTGGATTCGGACCGGCGAAATCGAAAACTGCATCGGGATTGGTCGGTGAATTGCGTGCGAATGTTCCTGGCAGAAATCTTATGTCATAAGCGTAAATTTCGGATGCATCGATGTCTGGATATAGCCGATTGCTGAATTGCAACATGCGTATTGACCATCTGCTATCCGATTGCAACCTGTTCATAACACAACGCGCCAGCACGGCATGATTTCCCGCTATTTGGTCTTCATAAATCCAGGGTTGCTCTTTGGGTCCTTTGACAGTTGCACATGCAGCCAGGAATACGATCAATATTATGATCAATTTTTTCATCACATCATTCTCCCTGAGAATTGGTGAAAAGGAGTAGCGAAACAGCGCTGACACAGCATTTTATGCTCTTAACCACACCTACATCAGATACTTGATCTATAAGCGATATCCAGCTAATCTCCAGAATAGTCAGACGTTATCTGGTTTTTTTTATCATGGTGCTTGATACAAATGCTTTTGGAAACAGGGAGTATCTTCTTCTTTCCTCCGGTTCTTCTATCTCCGCAATGACAGCGGCAATAGCGCCATGATACCTAATGTGAAGTAGCAGCGTCAGTTTTTCCTTAAGTTACGCAACATCAGTTCTAACTTCAGTCACAAGCTCCTTAGTCGTTCATGAGCAATCATATGCAAAAAATGATGATGCTGCCCTCCACAAAAAGCTAGATCTGGTATTGAGTACGCAGATGCCTAATAATGAATCGTTTTGTTGCTTAATAAGGAGTAAACATGCCATCTTTCGATATCGTATCCGAAGTAGATAAAACTGAAGTTAAAAATGCAGTCGAGCAAACCAATAAGGAAGTCGGCACGCGTTTCGATTTCAAGGGCTCAGACGCGCGCGTAGAACAAGCCGAAATGGTGCTCACGGTACATGCCGACAATGAATTCCAGTTGAGTCAGGTACAGGACATCCTCACTGGCAAGCTGACCAAACGGGGCGTGGATGTCCGATGCCTGGATATCAGCGACAAGATCGAGAAAGTCAGCGGCAATAAAGTGAAACGTGCCTGCACGGTAAAAGTTGGCGTGGAAACCGAGCTGGCAAAGAAAATCGTCAAACTGATCAAAGACAGCAAACTGAAGGTGCAGGCCAGCATCCAGGGCGAAACCGTGCGCGTTATCGGTAAAAACCGCGATGACTTGCAGGATTGCATCGCCTTCGTCAAAAAATCCATTACTGACTTTCCATTGCAATACCAGAATTTCAGAGATTAGCAACGAATAGACCGTTCCAGCATAGCATTTACAAAAATGCCGTTCGGCCTGAGCAAGTCAAAAGCCAATACCAGTGATTAGCGGTTCGATGCGTTCACTGCAAACAGTGGAAGTTTTACTGGAATGATCCACTAATGGGCATAGCAAAAAATTAGGAAAAGATCAGTTAAATAAGAAGTTTATTTAACCTCATCTAGAGACTTCAATAATCAATTTTATCCGGGAGTAAGCGGTATGGCAGCACGTGGGACAGCAAAATCTTTACGCTCAATCTATCAGCTCAAGGTTACCCTTAAAGGTATTCGCCCGCCTATATGGCGCAGGTTTTTGATTGCGAGCACAACTAGCTTGAATGATGTTCATCATGTTTTGCAGATTATAATGGGATGGACCGATTCACATCTGCATGAGTTTGCTACAGAGGATAACCGTTATGGTGTGCCAGATACGGAATTTCCTTCAGATGTACGCAATGAAGCCAGATACCGGCTTGATCAAGTATTGAAGCAGGAAAAGGAAAAGCTGATCTACACCTATGATTTTGGCGATAGCTGGACACATGTAGTCGTACTGGAAAAAATCCTGCCATTTGAAACCGGTATTCAATTACCGCTATGCCTGAAAGGCAGCCGTGCCTGCCCACCGGAAGATGTCGGTGGTATAGGCGGATATATGATGTTTTTAGAGGCCATTTCAGATCCTGCTCACCCGGAACACAAGAATATGCTGGAATGGATAGCGGAAGATGACGAACATCCTTTTGATCCTGAGCATTTTGATATCGCTGAAGTAAACAATTTATTGCATGGCTAATATGCTGTATTGGCAGGATTTATGCTCGGAATGAATTAAGTTAATGCTGTTAACCTGTGAATAAAGTTTGAATAGTTTTGGGATAAGCCAAACCAAAATCAAATCTGCAATTTTATCCACAAATTATCCAGGCAAAATACGCATTTCATACAAAACAAGAAAATTCTTTATAACATTGATTTATAATCTATTTTTAGAGATATACCAAAATTGACCCGTTCTTATCTATTACTATTAACCTTTAAATCAGGTCATTAAGTTACTGCTTAACTATTTATTCCGGCTATTGGGATCAAAGGAAAAGACAATAACGCGACCGTAACCGATTTGTTTATCAACAATAGCAGCCGTGTTTGCCAGTTCATCCACCCTGATCGCAAGTCCTGAGTTATGGAACGCCGGATCGCTTTCAGCTGGAAAGGTAACAACGGCTGTGCCAAGCCCTACACTCATTCGATCATCATTGTCGTACATAACCCAGGCAGTCGGTGGATTCTCCCCGCTCGAGGGACTCTCTGGCGTTGGATCAACGTCGGTTAACAATGCACTTACCGGATCAAGTTTAGCTAGGCAATTTTCACCGTTTATCCAAGTACTTCAAAATCCTACCCGGCACCGCCGAAAATATGATTCGAATCGCCATGATGAAAATAACGCTTGCAAAATGCGTCTAATGTTTTGCCAGACAGCTTCTTACTGAATTCATGCAAGAACAGAATAGCTAGTAGGGTAGTGTTTCCTGTTTGTACAATTGCTGCGGATAGCTTGTGAGTAAATGCTGAATAGTTTTGTGATAACTTTAAATAAAATCAAACTCAAAAATTTATCCACAAATTATCCAAGTAAAATATGTCTTTCATACAGTCTTTAAAAAATCTTTATGCTCTTAATATTTAATCCATTTTTTGAGATATCCCAGACTTAGCCAACCTTTATTACTATTACTACAGTTTAAATACTATAAAACTGAAACAATATTTCTTTGCGTGTTAAAAACACTTCTATCAATTTCGCCTATTAAACACATTTGTGTAACGAATTAATTCACGTTCAATGCTTTAACTATCATGTCTACGATTGCCATTGTAGGAGGCGGCCCCGCGGGCTTAATGGCTGCAGAAGTGTTAAGCCAGCCTGGTGTGCAAGTGCACCTTTATGATGCAATGCCTTCAGTCGGGCGCAAATTTTTATTGGCAGGGATCGGTGGTTTGAACCTGACGCACGCCGAACCTTTTGACGATTTTGTTGCACGCTATGGCAGCAGACAAACTGAAATCACACCGTTACTGAATCAATTCACGCCGCAAATGGTCAGGGAATGGGCGCATACTCTGGGCATTGCTACTTTTGTAGGCTCATCACAGCGTGTTTTCCCGCTGGAAATGAAAGCCGCGCCTTTATTAAGAGCCTGGTTGCGCCGTTTGCGTGCTGCTGGTGTGATTTTTCATACACGCCACCGCTGGCATGGCTGGAACACAAATCGAGCATTAAAGTTTTCAACGCCATACGGTGAAAAATCAGTGTATGCGGATGCCGTAATTTTAGCGTTAGGCGGTGGCAGCTGGGCAAAATTAGGCTCTGACGGTGCATGGCTACCCTTATTGGCAGAACAGGGCGTAACCATCGCCCCGTTACAGCCCGCCAATTGCGGCTTCGAAGTGGAGTGGAGCGAGCATTTTCGTAGCCGCTTCGCCGCGCAACCAGTGAAATCAGTGATATTATCCTTCACCGATGCGAGCGGGAAACACTATCAAAAACGTGGAGAACTCATGATCACCGCAACAGGTGTGGAAGGCAGTTTGCTTTATGCTTTTTCCGCACCCTTGCGTGACACGCTTGCTGCCTATGGTGCAGTGACGGTTTATCTTGATCTTGCTCCTGACAGGAACTTAGCTGATTTGGTTAAAGCGTTAGCCAAACCACGCGGCGCCAAGTCGATGGCAAATCATTTACGCAGCCGGATAGGAATTGCAGGAGTAAAAGCAGGGCTATTGCGGGAATCTTTGTCTGCTGCGGAATATGCTGATCCAGCGCGGCTGGCGGCTGCGCTTAAGACCGTACCGATAAAACTCATCGCCACCCGCCCGCTAGATGAAGCGATCAGTACTGCCGGTGGCGTTTGTTTTGCATCGCTGGATGCGCAATTGATGCTGAAAGCGATGCCGGGAGTATTTTGTGCAGGAGAAATGCTGGACTGGGAAGCGCCCACCGGTGGCTATTTGCTCACCGCTGTTTTAGCCAGTGGCCGTGCCGCCGGATTGGGTGCCTTAGCCTGGTTGCAAACAAGAAAAAACTTGCATCAGTCACCTTTGAGACTTAGCTCAAATGAATGACATTAAAGAAATCACCCAAGCATTACTCAAGTTTCGTGATGAACGGGATTGGGCGCAGTTTCATAATGCAAAAGATCTCGCGCTGGCGCTGAATATCGAGGTGGGCGAACTGCTGGAAGCTTTTCTTTGGAAACATGCTGAGCAAGCAGACATCGATAAAGTGAAGGAGGAGCTTGCCGATGTGTTCGCGTTTGCTTTTCTGCTAGCTGAAAAATATGATTTTGATGTTAAACAAATCGTGCTGGAAAAGATTGAAAAAAACGGGCTGAAATATCCTGTGGCAAAAGCCAAAGGGGTAGCAAAAAAATACACCGATTTATAGGCGCGATACATCTTAATTCAACGATCATTTTACTGCTAGCCGCCATAACGAGGTCAGTTCTGCGGCACGGGCAGCGTGTAGCGGATCACGGCTATCGGCGACACGGGGATGATGTGGTGTCACATCGGATTTGCTCAAGATCTTCAGACCGGCTGCATCAATCTCAGCCAGTAATTCAGCACGCGTGCGCAATCCTAGATATTCGGCTAGGTCAGAGAGAATCAACCAACCTTCGCCACCGGGTGCCAGGTGCGCGCCAAGCCCATGCAAAAATCCCCGCAGCATACGGCTGTCCGGATCGAATATGGCATGTTCCAGCGGTGAGCTAGGCCGCGCCGGAATCCAAGGCGGATTGCACACGATCAGTGCTGCTTGTCCTTGCGGAAAGAGGTTTGTTTGCACCAGATCAACCCGGTTGGCCAAGCCTAAGCGGGCCAAATTTTCACGTGCGCAGTTAATTGCACGCAAATCCTGATCAGTTGCGACGATACGCTGGATACCCCGGCGCGCCAGCACGGCAGCCAATATGCCTGTTCCGGTGCCGATATCGAACGCGACAGATTGGGTCGAGACCAGTCTGGGTAAGGGAGCATCTGCGATCAAACCCACATACTCGCTGCGGATCGGTGCAAAAACACCGTAATGCGGATGGATACGTGCATCCAGTGCAGGAAAAGGTATGCCCTTTTTACGCCACTCAAAAGCTCCGATCAGCCCCTGTAATTCACGCAGCGATGCAATATAAGCTTCTGTGGCTGGACCATACGCCTCCAGACAAGCCAGACGTACATCGGGTGCGCGGGATAAAGGGATGCTGTGATCTGCACTAAACGGAATCAGCAAGCTGCCCAAAATGCGGGCACGCTGCGATTGCGCCTGACGGTGCAGATGAAAGATTTCGGCAGAAGGCGAGGTTGCTTTATGCGCCAGTCGTTTTTTATCTGCGCGCCGTGCCAATGCTTGCAGTAATTGACGCGCGTTTTGAAAATCACCACGCCACAACAATGCAGTACCTTCGCAGACCAGACGGTAGGCAGCCTCTGCTGTCATGCGATCATCGATGACCAGCACGCGCTTGGGCGGCGGCATAGCTTTTTCTGAACACCAACGCGCTGATCGCTCTTCGCCAGCTTCGTGCCAGTGAATGACGGGATAATTGTTCATAGTAATAGGTAAATGAGTCGCAGTTGGGGAGGAGAAGCTAAGGAATAGAGATACAAAGGCATGACGAGATCCGGAGATCAGCAAGTCACATGAAAAAGTCCGATGATTTCGCCCTTAGCCTTGTTCCATTGGTGAATAGCTGCAGGCGTGGGAAAAAGATCAACCCGGACTGCCTTTTTCTTAAAATAGTCTGCTGCCTCTTCAGAAAGTGTGACATTGCCATAATGACCTGAACCTATGATTAACCGGTCAGCGCCCTTTTCGAATATGTGCTTAGCCTCATCAAGCGAGATGATATGCGATGTGCCGAACACAGCCTTGGAGAGCTTCTTCTTTCTCTTCTTGATCTCACCGGAAAGTCTGATGAGCACATCGTGTTCGATATCAGACCCATCTATCGTGATGGAACCAAATTTGGTACCGTCAATTTTAGGTTTCATGAGGGTACTCCTCAGGAATGCTTCATTATTCTCTGGGTAGATCATGCGCTACGTGAGCACATTCACTGATTGTTCTTAATATAGCATACGAGCAGAGAGAGATTTCAACAGTTGGGATTCGATCTGTCGAGATTTGGGGGGTCAAGATTTGGGGGGGGTCAGGCCTTACATTTTATATTTCTATCCTCTTCTTTCAACCCATTTGAGCATTTGGCTCACGATAGCGTTGCTCACATCAAAATACTTACTTATCTACGTCAAATGTAAAGGCCTGACCCTAAAGTCTATTTGACGTGATAAAGCGCATTCGGAAATTCTAAACGGAGGGGTCTTGACATAGGCTGGAGTATACACTTATTTTTCTTGATTCGCGACCTGACCCTTTGTGTCTCCAGTTTGGTGATGAATTCTAGCTAGACAGTAACGAGGCATTCTCCCGGAACGCATGGTGGCATTTGCGGTGGAGATGCTGACTCGAGCATGTCATTCGACGCGCACAGAACCCGCCGGCATCGAACTTGGATTGTTCCATCTTGCTTCCCTCCAGGGTATAGAAAAAATAAACGGTGTATAGGTAGAAATAGCGTGAATAAATACCCTTTTTATCAAAAATATCTGAACTAAAAGTATGTTCCTGGAAACTGCTGGGGTGTTACACCAATGAGCTTATTTTCCTCAGTCAAACTTATAAAAATTGCCTCAATCGTAATACTCAAAGGTTTTCCGGTTAAGAGAAGGAGTCGCCCAAGGGGTGAAATGGAATTTGAGATCATAATAGGGGACCTCGGATCTCGGTTATGTAAGGAGCAGATTACTGGATTCTGGTTTAGCTGGATGCGTCACCATGCCCGCACGCACCGGATTCAGTTCGATCCGCGGAACGCAACAAATACACATGATTGCTCATGAACACATAGACGCGCATCTACTCGGTCATACAAAAACTTTGTGACAGAAGCCATTCATCACACTTGGCTGAACTGCTCGCGCAAGTTTTCGACAGCATCGGGTTCGCCGCGGACCCGGAAGAAGGCACCCTCACTGTCTGCTCGCTCCTCCAGCACCTGACAGCTCGCGTAGATTCCCCCACGCAATTGCTGTGCCGACCAAGGAAGAAAAAGCTCAGCCTCAACCAGATCCTGCTGGAAAAACGCGACAATCTTCTCTCGTAGCTTCGCTACCTCATCAGGTCGGCGTGCGCTCATCACGACGCAATCCGGATACTGTGTCTGCAAGGCCGCTTCGCGTTCAGCCTGCGCCGTTGCATCGCCGACATGGTCGATCTTGTTGAAAACGCGGATGCGTGGCACGGTATTCGCTCCGATCTCCTCAAGCACTTTATCGGTGACCTCAAGCTGGCGCTCAAACCCGGGATCGCTTGCATCGATGACGTGGAGCAGCAGGGATGCATCCAGCGCTTCGTCCAGCGTTGACTTGAACGAGGCGACGAGCCCGTGGGGCAGGTTCTTGATGAAACCGACTGTGTCACTGACGAGCACGCGTGGCACACTCTCCGGGTGGAGGGTCCGCACTGTGGTATCAAGCGTAGCGAAGAGTTTATTCGCCACCAGCACTTCGCTTCCCGTGAGCGCTCGCATTAAAGTAGACTTGCCAGCGTTCGTATAGCCAACGAGCGCCACGACAGCGAGCTTCTGGCGCTCTTGCCGCCGCGCGCGCTGTGTCTTACGCTCGACATCCATCGCGACAATTTCCTGTTGAAGTTCGGCGATACGGTCACGGATTTTGCGTCGGTCCAACTCAGTGTGCGACTCGCCGCCCCCCCGGCCACCGACGCCGCTGCGCTGCCGCCCTTGCGGACCCGCAAGCTTGGCCGCCTCGCGCAGGCGTGGCGCCATGTAGCCGAGGCGCGCGATCTCCACCTGGGCGCGCGCTGCGCGAGAGCGGGCATTGCGATGAAAAATTTCGAGGATAACCATAGTGCGGTCCATCACCTCGCAGCCGACCTCCTTTTCAAGGTTGCGCGCCTGCGAGGGGGAGATCTCGTGGTCGACCAGGATGGTATCGATGTCCCGGCTATCAGGGTTGGCGACTGTTTCCCCGGACTCGGATTCGTTGTTGACGAAGCGGCGTATTTCCTGCCGCTTGCCGGCGCCAAGGTAAGCTGTCGTGTCAAAGCTGGCGCGCTTCTGCACGAACGTGTTGATGACCTCATATCCCAGTGTTTTTGCGAGCTCGCGTAGCTCGTTCAGCGATGCCTCGAACTCGACATCGCTCACGCTCGGCAGTTGAACGGCCGCCACGACAGCGTATCTGGATTTTTCTTTGGCTTCTATTTGCATTAGGAGGCAGCATCTTTTGAGTGGGCGAAGTCAGATAGTACCTGAATTGACCATGATAAGTAGCGTCGTGAGCAATCCTTAATCAACATATCGTCTAGCTCCTCAAATAGCAAAATCAGGATCACTTGTTAGAACAAGCTGTCAAGCGGTAGTGAACTAGATCACATTGAACAGGCTTCAAGATTACTGGGTCCAGTCTAGAATAGGTGTTTCATTTGTGTTAATAGGTTACTGCATGCTGCGGATCTAGACCCTGCTCTCTCTCGTGCATAACTATGTGCGATGAATCTAGATCTGACCCCGAGAAAGTGACCCCGAGAAAGAATGTGCTGGTGTCGCGAAACCATCGGCCACTTCCAATGCGGTCATTTCGGGACTTCAACCTTCACGGTTAGCTTTATCCGTTACCATTGCATTGCGCCTCGCCTGCTTTCTTGCCTACGCATCAAACAGCCCATTGCTGGATTGCCTGCAAGGCTAGATACTTGGCCTGTGGCTAGCAGTTTCCAAGGCGGGATTCACACCCGCTCGATTATGCGGCATTGTCAAGCCGCAACCGCAACCTGGCTCCATTGTGTTTATTCATTCCTGCAACTGCGTATGCCTACAGTCTTTTAACATTTTTGTCAGTTTTAAGTACAGCGCACATGACTCCGAATTAAGTTCGCAGTCCCTTCGTAGTCGGGATAAATCGATCTTGGTCTTCTTAAAGCCATTCCTATCTGCCAGAACTTTGACGGCCGCGTAAACCACAGGGTGTGTATTGCTAAGCGGATTGGTATTGAGATGCTCTACGATAGACTCATATTTGCTGATACCAAATTGGTTGATGTGAGATCCATTATAGAAATGATCTCCACGGTTATTTCCACCTCCATCCAGGATGTAACCTGTGTCATGCCCATTCTTAAAAATTTTATATAGGGAAGACCTGTGTCGCCCAGTCGGAGAGAAGTAGTCGTAATAACACTCCTGATCGACGAACTCTTCGTCGTTAGAATAATTCCGTGGGAAAAACTGCCAAACAAAGAGGAACCATTCATCTGGAGTCAGTTCGTGCCTAATGCCGCCATCCGGCTGGTAACGGTAGTTCGCAGAACTAACAACAACGCCCCTTTTTTCAATTCTGGTGATTTGTCGAATATCGTAAATACCAAGCTTAAATTGCGCCCATACATTAGCTGTTGATAGTAAGCCCATATTCCACCTTCAAGGTTACAGAGAAAAATGAGTTCTGGCTCCTATTATTCCAGCATTTTGATCACCAGCTAGAAATCCTGCAACACAGTTGTAGTAAGGAGAAATTCCGATAGAATGTTTTGCAGTATATAACATCTCTTTGCAATAAATGGCTGAAACTTCGGGGCGACGTAGAAGCGTTAAAATATTGCTGGTTCCTATTTGTTCAATAAGTTTGAACAAAATACCGTGATCAATAAAAATATGTACCTTATTGGTAATAAAGCAGCGCTTCTGCAATTGACCAAATGATAATTGGCAATCCATTATCAGCTCGCTGAAGAATAATACTTTCAAACATTCAGAAATTCTAAAGTTCCTAAATTTAGATTTAATCACCACTAAGTCAGTCTGGTATTGTGCCTAGGAGTCTGTCGGACTTAAGCAATCATAGCGAGCCAAGTGGGAGAACTAGAGCAGATTTTCTCAATTCTGAGGCGCATAGCGAGACTATGCAACGAAAAATTGAGGAAATATGAACCGTTATCCCATTGGCGCAGTAGATTAACCTTAAGTCCGACAGACTCCTAGCGTGTTTATTTCCATAAATTTGGTAAAAACCACTGTCTTTAGACGGTGACTTTGACTTTAAATGTATTGACTCATGCGCGTTTAGCTTGGTGCGCTAACCCACCTACTTTCAGTAGGTGGTAGTTTAGTATTAGTACATAGAGCAAGTGGCAATGTAATAAAAAGGACAAAGCCACATATAATCAAATGAAGTAAAAGGTTAGCATGGTTAATAATAATTGCATGAATGAAAAAGAATATAATGTAAAGACTATTGCTATAGAACACCTTTCTTACGCAATAAAACTCTATCTTAATGATGAATATTTACCGGCTATTACTTTGGCGGGAGCAGCAGAAGAGATACTTGGTAAATTTGTGAAAAAAGAAAATAAAAAAAACGCTTTATCATCAATCATTGAGTTCGCAAAGCTATATGCGTCTGCAATGAATAAAAAAGTTGAAAATGACAATCAAATAATAAATAGAAGCAATAAAGTAAGAAACAGGCTTAAGCATTTCGATAGTGGGGACAAAGAAGAGATTTGCTTTATTCCAAAATTAGAAGCATTTTTGATAATTTCTAGGGCTATCGAAAACTATCACCGCCTTCCCTATAATAAAAGATTGAATTATCTTCCAGATAATTCTCTGGATGAATTGCTAAATAAATTTAGGTTAGCGAGCACAGATGTTGGCTAATAAGATCACAAACATTAAGGCCAGGTCACGAATCAAGAAAAACAAGATTTTCTTGTAACGATCGGGCTATGGCTCACAAGAATAAGAATTCATAATTCTAGACTCTGCCTTTGTTTTTCTTGATTCTTGATTCGCGCCCCCCTGTGGCGTAGCCCCTATGCGGTGCTAGGCGCTAGGTGAACGCTGATGGACAAAAGACAAGACCTCATGTGCATGTGTGTGCGTCAGAATAAATGGAGCCAATCACGTGCACCATGGATCACACGAACAACCTCAATACCATCTTGTACTGTGCGATACAGAATCAAATATTTGCCCACTGCAAAATAGCGAAGCTCTGGGGCAATTTCAGCTCGCAAACGACCCATTAACGGATTGTTCGCAAGCGCATCGCATTTTTCTTCAATGTCATCGAGCACACGATCAGCTACCCTGGGATTATCCTGCGCGATGTAAATCCATATTTCAATGAGATCTTCCTCAGCTTGCGCTGTCCTTTTAACTACCGGCATAACTTTACCGGTTTAGCTCTGATCCATTTCTTGGGCCAATACCCGTTGTCGAGCTTTTTCTTTGATCTCGGCCATATCAGTCAAATGACCAGGGCCGTTCTCCAGCCCAGCTTGCCAAAGACTGCGTAACTCTCTCATTTCATTTTGTTGAATAGAACGCTTGAGCTTCCAATCGCGCAAAGCTTCCCGGATAACTTCACTACTGCTGGCATATTCACCACTTTCGACACACTGACGGATAGCTGCAGCCATTTCAGGTGTCAGAGCAATACTTAATTTTTCAACATGTGCCATGATAAAACCTCCTTGCGTTATAGTAGTAATAT
>NZ_JAGFJM010000039.1 GCF_024102715.1 Nitrosomonas communis | reverse complement strand
TGGCGGTGCTGGCGGGACGACTGCCCTGGTCTCAGACCGAAGCAGCGCTGGCACCTGCGTTTGAGCGCACGAATCGTCCAGGCCAAGTGGTGGAGATCGATGATCTTTTCGGTAGCACGCAGGTTGATTGCTGGAGCGGGTGTTAGTGCTGCTGGCCGTCCGCGTCTACCGATGCGGCTGATGGTCTCCCTGTTGTACCTCAAGCACGCGTTCAATCTTAGTGATGAGGAACTTGTTGCTCGCTGGTCCGAGAACGTCGTATGGCAATACTTCAGTGGACAAGAGTATTACACGCCGAAGCTACTCTGTGATGCCACGCAGACTGGCCGCTTTCGTACTGCAATTGGTGAAGCTGGCGTTGAAGCGCTGCTGAAAGCGACAATCGACACTGCAGTTCAGAGCAAGGCGGTAACACCAAAGGAATTCGAGCGGGTTATTGTCGATACGACCGTCCAGGAAAAGGCCATCGCCCATCCAGTCGACAGCCGTCTGCTGGAGATCGCCCGCGGCAAGGTAGCCCAAGCCGCCAAGCGGGTTGGTATCACTTTGAAATAGACTGTTGCCAAGGAAGGCAAGGTATTGTGTCGCAAAGCCGACGGCTACGCCCATGCCAGGCAATTCAGACGACTGCGGCGCGCTGTCAAACGGCAGCGCACGATACTCGGCATCGTACTGCGTGAGATCAGGCGCAAGCTAACAACAGCGACGATGGAATGCGCCGCATCACTTGATCGCTTGAACACGCTGCTCGAACGGGCCGAGAGAATCCACAGGCAACAGCCTAAAGACAAGAACAAGCTCTACGCCCTGCACGCACCGGAAGTCGAATGCATCGGAAAGGGGAAGGCGCGTAAGCCCTATGAGTTTGGCGTCAAGGCCAGCATCACCGTTACCCACAAGCAGGGGGTTGATCGTGGGTGCTAAAACTTTTCCCGGCAATCCTTACGATGGCCAAGCTGTGGAGCCAGCAATCGAACACCTAAAATCAGATGATCGGATGAATCGTTGCTAGTTACAGGGCAAACTGGGCGATGCGCTCCATGCAGTACTGTGCGCAGCGGGTTATAACCTGTGCTGGCTGTTGCGAGCAATGGTTCGCCTGGGACTGAAGGTGGCTTTTTTGCGCCTTTTATTGATTCAGTTGGCCAATCCTATAAGGAGCGAACTTATAACTGTTGATGTGAATACTCGGCAAGACTGACTAATTAGTTAGTGAGACAATTTTTGTTCAACAAAACGAGTAAGGCTGCCAAGCGTCTCAAAAGTTTTAGCGCTGATTTCATCGTCATTTACTGAAATATCGTAATATTCTTCCAATGCGGTAATGACATTGACTACTGCTATTGAGTCCAGCTCAGGAATATTTCCAAGTAAAACAGAATCTTCAGTAAGTGAATTTTTACGTTCCCCCAGATTGAGAGTGGTAGCTAAAATGCTTTTGATTTCTTCTAAATGTTGCATGATTACTCCAAAGTTTGTATACCTTTTCCTAGAATAGAAAAAGGTATACATAGTGTTTATGATCGCTTACTTGTTACCGTGATTGAATAATTCAACGACCGTATTTTAACAATCATCCTATCGTGTCTTGCGATGTCATTGATAATTCGAGCAAGGTCGGTTGTGTTTGTGTGCCTGAATAACTTGCCTGTCTGCAAGGGCAGAGCATGTATGATCATCTGGATCCAGCATCATTAATTGCTAATTTTACTCTTTGGCTCTTTTGAATGATACAAGGTACATGGAGTGATTTCTGGCGTAATGGTTTTGTCCATAAGCCATGCTGCTGCAGCTATTTTGCCTATGATGGGTTAGTGGGTGCGTTTTTGGGCTGCAATTATTTGAACAACGTGAAAAGAATGACTTAAATAAGGAATTCCCCAGCATAATCGGGAGATTGCCTTATTTAAGACTGGTCGGGGTGAGAGGATTTGAACCTCCGACGCCTGCGTCCCGAACGCAGTACTCTACCAGGCTGAGCTACACCCCGTGAAATATCTTATGAATATGTATCAGGTATGACGAGTCTACTAAAGATTATTTTGATGGCAAAAAAGGAATCAGTTAAGTTCCTCAGTGATTCCTCATGACTGCAAATTGCGCCAATTGTAGCAAACATTCTTTGTAACTTGAATCAGCCAGAGCTGCGATGGCTTCTGCGGCTATTTTTGCTTCATCTTGCGCGCGCTGTTTTGCATAGGCAAGTGCACCTGTTTCCTGAATAATCTCTAGAACAGTTTGAAAGCCACTTTCTCCACCGGTTGTAATTGCTTCGCGGATGATGTTTGCTTGCTTATCTGAGCCAGCACGGATGGCATAAATCAGGGGAAGTGTTGGTTTGCCCTCTGCAAGATCATCGCCAAGGTTCTTGCCAGTGTCCTCGTGATCGCCGGAATAATCAAGCAAATCATCGATTAATTGGAATGCTGTGCCCAGATGCATTCCATACACTGCTAAAGCTTCTTCTTCGGATGGAGTGGCATTGCCGATAATTGCTCCCAGACGAGCAGCAGCTTCAAACAGTTTGGCAGTTTTAAAGCGGATAACACGCAAATAATTCTGTTCTTCTACTTCAGGGTCTCTACAATTGAGCAATTGCAGCACTTCACCTTCAGCAATGGTATTTGTGGCATCAGCTAATACCTGCATCACGCGCATGTTGTTTATTTCCACCATCATCTGAAAGGCACGTGAATAAAGGAAATCCCCCACGAGTACACTAGCTGCATTACCAAATAAAGCATTGGCAGTAGCCTTATTACGCCGCAGCTGAGACTCGTCTACTACATCATCATGTAGCAGCGTGGCTGTATGAATGAACTCAACTACTGCAGCCAGATGATGGTGATATTGTCCAGAATAGCCAAATATGCCAGCAGACAAAATAACCAATGCTGGTCGTAGTCGTTTGCCTCCATTATGAATGATGTATTCACTTATCTGATGGACAAGTGCGACTTGTGAATGAAGCTTTTGTCGGATAACAGCATCAACAGCGCTCATGTCTTGAGCAATAAAGCTCCTAATACGTTCGATTGGCACAACAACCCCTTGAAGAAATAACTATGGTAGAAATGTCTCGGCTTAGGTGTCAAGCTAGATGGTACAAATAGATATTAAATATTTGTCACACAAAATGCTCGTAGAATTGTATAATTTTAAGGTATATGAAAGAGGATGAATAGGATATGTATGCTGTAATAAAAACTGGCGGAAAACAATATCGTGTAGAAGTTGGTAATAAATTAAAAATAGAACAACTAGCAGTGGAAGCTGGCAGTGATTTAGTAATTGATCGGGTTTTGATGGTTTCTGAAGGTGAGAACATTTCAGTAGGGAATCCATTTCTTGGTAGCGCGAAGGTTAATGCTACCGTTATTGGGCACGGGCGACACGATAAAATACGGATTTTTAAAATGCGTCGCCGTAAACATTATCAGAAACATCAAGGGCATCGACAAAATTATACCGAGATCCAGATTACAGGCATCTCAGCGTAAATAACAGAAGCAAGGGGTTGGCATGGCACATAAAAAAGCAGGTGGTAGTTCGCGAAATGGACGCGATTCACATTCCAAGCGACTGGGAGTGAAGCGTTTTGGCGGAGAGTTGATTAAGGCCGGGAGTATTATTGTACGCCAACGTGGCACTCAGTTTCATCCTGGCGATAATGTCGGCATTGGCAAAGATCATACGCTCTATGCAAAAATTGAAGGTAAGGTTGTATTTGGTATAAGAAGTATTTTTAAGCGCAAAATTGTATCAATTATACCCGTTTAAATTTATCAAATTCCAAAAAAGCCCCACTCAGTATGATGGGGCTTTTTTTATTGGTGATGTTTACCTCCTAGCATTATTCCTATTTATTGTTGTATCTAGAATGCGTGCTGGATTAAGAAAGATTTATGAAATTCATTGATGAAGCAAAAATCCAAGTATTTGCAGGTGATGGTGGCGATGGTATAGCCAGTTTTCGCCGGGAAAAATTTATTCCTAAGGGTGGTCCAGATGGTGGTGATGGCGGACATGGTGGTAGCATTTACGCGATTGCTGATCATAATATCAATACCCTGGTTGAATATCGGTTTACGCCGATTTTTCGAGCCAAGAAGGGTGAAAACGGGCGCGGTTCGGACTGTTATGGTAAAGGAGCAGACGATATCATTCTGCGCATGCCGGTAGGAACAATGATTACCAATATGGCTACTGGAGAAATCATCGCGGATCTGCAGCATCATCAACAAAAAGTACTATTGGCTAAGGGCGGAGCAGGGGGGCTGGGTAACATCCATTTCAAGTCCAGTACTAATCGAGCACCACGGCAATTTACCTATGGTGAGTCTGGACAAGCTTTTGAACTGAAATTGGAACTCAAGGTGTTGGCAGATGTTGGACTTTTGGGAATGCCGAATGCTGGGAAATCAACTTTGATTCGAGCAGTATCGGCAGCGCGCCCCAAAGTGGCGGATTACCCATTTACTACTTTATATCCCAATTTAGGCGTGGTAAGAGTGGATCAAGATCGAAGTTTTATCATGGCAGATATTCCTGGCCTGGTAGAGGGGGCTGCAGAAGGAGTGGGGCTTGGACATCGTTTTCTGAAACACCTGGCAAGAACGCGTTTATTACTTCACGTTATCGATATTGTGCCGCTGGATGAGCATATCAACCCAGTTCATGAAGCGAAGGCGCTTATCGAGGAGCTCAGAAAATATGATGAGACGCTTTATCAGAAACCTCGTTGGTTAGTATTAAATAAGATTGATATGCTGCCAGATTCAGAGCGTGCTGCGATGTGTAATAGATTTATCCTTGATTTCGGGTGGGGAGATAAGTGGTTTGGGATTTCGGCACTAACAGGTGAAGGATGCAATACCTTGACTTATGCCATCATGAATTATCTCGAACAAGAATTAGCGGTGACTGCTGAATAATGAGCCAATTAATTCTGAAACAAGCTCGTCGTATCGTCATTAAGGTTGGAAGCAGTCTTGTTACCAATCAAGGCCAGGGACTTGATCATGATGCACTCGCATGTTGGGCTGCTCAGATTTCTCAGCTTAAAGCGATGGGAAAAGAAATTATTTTGGTTTCTTCAGGTGCGATAGCTGAAGGGATGCAGCGGCTGGGCTGGAAAAAACGCCCTACTGCCTTATATGAATTACAGGCTGCTGCTGCAGTTGGGCAAATGGGGCTGGCGCAAGCATACGCAGCTTGCTTTGGACAATATGAACTGCTTACGGCACAAGTGTTGCTCACCCATGATGATTTATCCAATCGCCAGCGCTACTTAAATGCCCGTTCCACACTGACTACCTTATTGAAACTGAACATCATACCGATCATTAACGAAAATGATACGGTTGCAATTGATGAGATACGTTTTGGTGACAATGATACTTTGGCTGCACTGGTTACTAATCTGACTGAAGCCGATGTGCTCGTTATTCTGACTGATCAAGCAGGATTGTTTACCAGTGATCCACGTAAAGATACGGATGCCAAATTAATCGAAGAAGCCAATGCCGGAGATCCCGAGATCGAGGTTATGGCGGGAGGGGCCGGCAGTGAGATTGGCCGTGGTGGTATGCAAAGCAAAGTGATTGCGGCCAAGCGTGCAGCGAGAAGTGGCGCGCATACTCTTATCGTATCGGGCAGAGAAGCGAACGTGCTTGTCCGTCTGGCGCAAGGTGAAGCAATTGGCACCCGGTTATTAGCGACCATGCCAGTACTAATTGCACGAAAACAATGGCTGGCTGATCATTTACAAATTCATGGCAGTGTTGTCTTAGACACGGGCGCGATGAAAGCGCTTGTCACAGACGGAAAAAGTTTATTACCGATCGGCGTGGTGGATGTCAGAGGTGACTTCGAACGAGGAGAAGCGGTAGCCTGCCTGGATCAACAGGGAAGTGAAATTGCACGCGGTCTGATCAATTACAGCGCAAGGGAAACAAAAAAAATCATGCAACGGCCGAGTCATGAAATTCAAGCTATTCTCGGTTATGTGGATGAAGCCGAACTCATCCATAGAAATAATTTAGTGCTTTTGTAAGCAGATATCCAGCGATTTTACTAACGAGGAATCAGGTATGACTGATGAGGACGTGGAAATCATACAGAAAGAACTGTGCTTCCATGGTTTCTTTCGGATGGAACGGTATACTTTGCGTCATCGTCTGTTTAATGGCGATTGGAGTCGACCCCTTATTCGTGAATTATTGGAGCGCGGTCACGCTGCTGCTATCCTTCCCTATGACCCAGTGAGGGATCAAGTCGTACTGATTGAGCAATTTCGGGTAGGCGCAATGTCAGTTGCCACGGGAGCATGGTTACTTGAGATTGTCGCTGGTATTATTGAAGCAGATGAAGCCGCAGAAGATGTCGTGAGAAGGGAGGCGGTAGAAGAAGCTGGCTGCGACATTCTTGATATTGTTCCTCTCTATGATTATTTGGTTAGCCCGGGCGGCACCACTGAGCGTATCGCATTATTTTGTGGTAAGGTCAATTCAGCGCAGATGGGCGGGATCTATGGCAAAATGGAAGAAGGAGAGGATATCCAAGTGCATGTCATGTCGCTCGGTGATGCTCTAACATTGTTAGGTTCGGGAAAAATTATTTCAGCCAGCGCAATCATCGCATTGCAATGGCTGGCTTTGAACCGGGAGTATCTTCATAAAATCTGGTTAAGTGGGTGATGATCCAATGCGTTCGAGAAAGAAAGTTGAGTGCGTTTTTTTTCGATTAAGAATCAGACTCTGCATTATCCCGCTGTTCTTCTTATGCTGGCTAAGTTCGGCTATTGCTCAGAGTAGTACGGCTTTATGGCTAGATGTCGATGGGGCGATTGGCCCAGCCAGCCATGACTATATCAAACGCGGTCTTGCTATGGCCGCAACACAAAATGCCCAGGTTGTGATTATTCGGCTGAATACGCCTGGTGGCTTGGATACTTCCATGCGCGAGATCAATCAAGAAATCATTGCCTCTCTAATCCCGGTAGTCAGTTTTGTTGCGCCCAGCGGGGCGCGTGCAGCCAGCGCAGGCACTTATATTCTTTATGCAAGCCATATCGCCGCCATGGCGCCTGCTACGACCTTGGGGGCAGCAACACCTGTGAAAATAGGCGGTTTTGCTGGCATTCCCGATTCATCTGACAAGAAACAGGGAAGTAGTCAGCGTGAGCAGGCCGACACGCAAGATGCCATGACCAAAAAAATCGTTAACGATGCGGTTGCTTATATCCGTGGACTGGCGCAAATGCGCGGACGCAATGCCGACTGGGCAGAGAAGGCGGTACGTGAGGCAGTCAGCTTGACAGCTGATGAAGCTCTGGCCGAAGGTGTGATCGACTTGATCGCAGTTGATATTCCCGATTTGCTGGCCAAGATCGATGGACGCACCTTCACTATGCAGGGACGAGAGGTAACGTTGTCAACGCATAAAATCAATATCCAGCAACTTGAACCGGATTGGCGCACGCGATTATTGGCGATTATTACGGATCCTAATATTGCCTATATTTTGATGCTGATTGGGATCTATGGATTGATATTGGAGTTTGCTAATCCAGGCACGATCGTTTCCGGTGTGGTGGGCGCAGTTTGTTTATTGCTCGCACTATTTGCTTTCCAAGTATTACCTGTTAATTATGCAGGACTGGCGCTCATTTTTCTTGGCATTGTATTTATGCTGGCGGAAATGTTCGTACCCAGTTTTGGTGCGTTGGGAATTGGTGGCATGGTCGCTTTTGTGATGGGGTCGATCATGCTGCTTGATACGGATATACCGGGTTATGGCATTTCCATCCCACTGATTGCTACGGTTGCTCTGGTGAGTGCAGGATTCTTTCTACTGGTGGTCAGTATGGCAATGAAAGCCAGAAAACGCCCCATCGTGAGTGGGAGGGAAGAACTGATAGGTGAAGTTGGAGAAGTAGTCGATGATTTTGACAATGAAGGATGGATTAGGGTGCATGGGGAATTGTGGCGCGCAAAGTCCAACGTGCCATTACACCATGGGCAAAAAGTCAATGTGATTGCAATGAAAGGTCTGATGCTGCAAGTGGAAGTCTATCATCAGGATAATTCAAAGGAGAATTAGCATGAATATAGATATAGATATGATATCAATAATGATATTGACCTTGGGATTTGTTGTTTTCTTCCTGGCGGGTGCTTTCAAGGTTTTGCGTGAATATGAGCGCGGTGTCGTCTTTCTATTAGGGCGATTCTGGAAGGTCAAAGGACCAGGACTGGTGATTGTTGTTCCGATCATTCAGGCTATGGTGCGAGTGGATTTGCGTACTATTGTCATGGATGTGCCGACTCAGGATGTCATATCGCGCGACAATGTCTCGGTGAAAGTGAATGCAGTTTTGTATTTCCGGGTGGTTGATCCGCAAAGAGCAATCATCCAGGTGGAAGATTACAATGCGGCCACCAGTCAGCTAGCCCAGACCACATTACGTTCTGTGCTAGGACAGCATGAACTGGATGAGATGCTGGCAAGCCGCGAGAGGCTCAACAATGATATTCAGAAAATTCTGGATGAGCAAACTGAAGCCTGGGGCATTAAGGTTTCTAATGTTGAAATAAAACATGTTGATCTTAACGAAAGCATGATTAGGGCGATTGCCAGGCAGGCAGAAGCAGAGCGCGAGCGGCGTGCAAAAGTGATCCATGCCGAAGGTGAGCTGCAGGCATCGCAACGCTTATTGGAAGCTGCGCAGGTTCTTGCACGGCAGCCCGAGGCGCTGCTGCTTCGATATTTGCAAACACTCACCGAGATCGCTGGTGAAAAGAGCTCGACGATAGTTTTTCCCTTACCTATGGAGATGATGGCATCTCTCCAGAGAATGGTAGACAAACAGAAAGAAAAATAGCTGCTTAACCCGGATATTTCATAAATTCGCGTTAAACTGCTTTATCGAAGCGCTTTCGGATGAATACCAGCTTTTAATGCATGAATAGCTTCTGCTGGTGTTGCAACAAGAAAACCTCGCGGGCAGAAATAATATTTGGCAAGTTCGCGTTGAGCTTGGTCTTGAGCGATATTTTCGAGTTTTTGCCACTTGGAAATGCGAGGTTGCCCCCAAGTTTTGTCATTGCGGCCTAAAGCGTAGCGCTTCTTTTCTTTTGTTTCGCAGCGTATTCCTTCAAAAGTGGCATTTTCTGCACCTTGTGCCGACTTCACCACCAGACTGTATCGAATAATGCCGTCTTTGCCAACCTTGATAGAAGTGGCATCGACGTAATACCGGTGATTACTAGTAGGACCGATATTGAATTCCAGCAGATTGCCAGCTTCTGGATAGGCAGGTAACTCTGTTTGGAGCTCTATCCAGTCTTTTTTATGATCAAATGTATCGACAAATTTTTCTTTACTGACACAGGCAGTGATGGCCAATATACAGAATGTTAAGAGAACATTTTTCATGAGTGATTATTTAAGCTCCTTGAGCTCAGCATTTCGTAAGCTAATTTCAATTCTAAATCAAAACTTACTTTGTTGGTTGCTTCTTGCCGTATTGCTCATCGCCAATCAGGAAAGCTGATTTTTAGGTATGCTCGGCTGAATCTGCGTTCCCGCTCATTCTGTTTGCTGAGTTATAGCAAAGCTCAAATAAATTGATTACAATCCATAGATGACTTATCCATCATCATTTCGCTGCAAAGTTTTGTCCGTTCGTAAGAAGGAAGGACTTACCATTGCGCAGGCGGCGGCGCGTTTTTG
>NZ_JAGFJM010000112.1 GCF_024102715.1 Nitrosomonas communis | reverse complement strand
GGTTACCAAACGGCACGAAGGCCACCTTCAAAATCGTCGACGCGGGGATGTCTCGGCGCCCCCCCTGCTTCGACATGCGCTTGCGCTACGCGCCGGTAGTCACGACGGAAAAAGGCGAGAAAGTTTTGCGCCAGATAGTTTTTATCCTCATCACTGAGCGTTCCCATAATGCCAAAATCTACGGCAATATAACGACCATCCAATCCGACAAAAATATTACCGGGATGCATGTCGGCGTGAAAATAGCCATCCCGGAATACTTGTGTAAAAAAAATTTCAACCCCCATACGCGCAAGCTGGGGGATATCAATGCCATGTTCACGCAGCGTGGTGACGTGGCTAATAGGGATCCCTTTCACTTGCTCCATGACCATGACCTCAGTATTACAGTAATCCCAATAGACTTCTGGAACGAATAGTAATGGAGAATCAAGGAAATTGCGCCGTAACTGACTGCAATTGGAGGCTTCACGAATTAAATCGAGCTCATCCTCCAAATGACGTGCAAATTCTGTGACTACTTCGCGTAACTTTAAGCGTTTTCCGTCCGGCCAGGTTGATTCGAGCAGCCACGCGCCAGTTTCCATCAATGCAACATCGTGTGCAATGACGGGAGCGATATCAGGACGTAGAATTTTTACTGCGACTTCCGTGCCATCATGTAATGTTGCAAAGTGAACTTGAGCGACTGATGCGCTGGCTACTGGCTGTTTTTCGAATTTAAAAAATACTTCATTAATGGGTTTTTCATAGACTTTTTCTAACGTGGCAACTGCCAGATCAGATGGAAAGGGAGGCACTTGATCCTGGAGTTTTGCCAGTTCATCCGCAAAATCCTGCGCCAGCAAATCACGGCGAGTGGAAAGCATTTGCCCAAACTTAATAAAGATGGGTCCTAGTTTCTCTAGCGCCAGACGTAAGCGCACGGCGCGTGGCAATTTGAGTCGCGCCCGGAATGGTACTAACTTGGTAAGCGGCCGCAATAGCCGTAAACGAGGATGGCTTAGTAAAATGTCATCCAGGCCAAAACGAAATGCGACCAGAATAATTTTGAGGAAGCGGAAAATGCGCATTTATTCTTTAGGTTGACAAGGTATATAAATGAGTGGAGGAGCAAGAATGAGGATTATTGTTCGTTCTATTCTAACTCGTTTCACTGCTCCCTGTTCGTAAAGAAATATTAATCTTTGCGGGGAAAGATGACAGGCTGATTAAGCGGCGAATTCGTTTTTCCAGATGTGTTACGTGATCTTGTAGCGAGTTTACTTCTGTGATGAAACTATCAAAATGGTCATGATTGGATAAGACAGATTTCTCTTCCGTGAGGTACTCGGCCATGGCTTGAGATAGCTTAAGCAGGCTTGTAGACTGCCAATGGATCAAGTTTTGCCCTGTTTTAATTGCGCGGTGAGCTAACACATCTCCAAAAATGGCACTTAAATCTTGCTCGATATCCCAATGCAGATTTTTCGCAATGAGTAGTAATTCATTGGCAAATGCAATATCCCCCGTAGTCTTGACTTCATGAAAAGCATTTTCATCGTGCATAATCAGGCGCGGTAATAGTCCTGGTGCGATAATGAGTATGGTATCGGCCATGGAATTGGCGGGGTGGGCTAATGCTAATTTTCCATCGCTTTGTATCACTATGCTCAAATCAATTAGAGGGAGAATGGAAAGATGCACAGATTTGCCTGCATAGGATTGCAAGCGCCTACATGCCCATGATTCTTCACTCAATAGATGATTAAATGCAGTAAGTGCAATGGATGGTAGCATAGATAATGGAATAATTAGAGCTTGATCTTCATGCTGTGTAACTGTCGTCAGTTGTTTCTTAAATAAAAAAGATCGATTGCTTTATGATTGAAATCATAGTGATTATCTAGTCTGTAATCATATTTATCCAAGCTAGCTTGAGGCCGTATTAGAAAATTTTGTGTCAGGATTGATTTGCTTTATGCCTAGCTATAATTTCAATATGATTCTCTGAATTTAGCCATTCATTTCCCAGTCTCTTGATGATAACTTCAGAAAGCGTCGCTTCATCATGCGTTGCCAATTCAGAAAGAATTTGCCATGCAGTGTGAGTTAAATTGATAGTTTTAAGCTGCGGTCTATATTTCTGGTTTTCAATTTGATCTCTTGCGATACTAATTGCATTTTTTAGCTGGATCCACTGATTTTCATTCAACCATTTCCTGCACCATTCGTTAAGGGTGATTGAATCGTATCTGGCATCCCGATACTCAAGCCTGGCAATTAGGTGTTGCGTCTCGTCCGTAGCTAGCCAGCATGAATTATTAGTTATCTGATCATCAATGAAACTCACCGCAGCATTTTTATCTTGCTGTCTGATTACATATCTTTGACCGGCCATGTTGTTCACCAGTTTGTATCAAAACTATGAAGAGTTTTTTAGGAATACTACAGGCCATCATAATAATCTCGCAAGTGTTTTTTATTTGAATTTAGGGTAAGGAGATAGTGTTCTTACCAAGAAACGTGTAGAATTGAGGGTCATTCTGATTGTTTCAATTTCAAGCAAGATCGGTTAATTCAGTGGCTTTATTCGTTCAAAAATATGGCGGTACATCGGTTGGTAGTACCGAGCGCATCAAAAATGTAGCTCGGCGCATTGCAAAATTTTGTGCTCAGGGCCACGAGTTAGTGGTGGTTGTCTCTGCTATGAGCGGAGAAACTAATCGTCTTATCGCATTAGCTAAAGAAATTCAATCCAATCCAGATCCTCGTGAACTGGATGTAATGGTTTCTACTGGAGAGCAAGTTACCATTGCATTGTTAGCGATGGCATTGATGGAGCTTAATATTAGAGCTAAGAGTTATACAGGTGCACAGGTCAGGATATTAACCAATAACGCACATACCAAGGCACGAATTCTAAAAATAGATGAAGACAGAATTCGCGCTGATCTAAAAGCAGGATATGTTGTGGTAGTTGCGGGTTTTCAGGGCATTGATGAAGCCAATAATATTACTACGCTAGGGCGCGGTGGATCGGATACAACTGGCGTGGCGCTAGCGGCGGCACTTAAGGCTGACGAATGCCAGATTTACACTGATGTTAATGGTATTTATACGACGGATCCTCGTATCGTCCCTGAAGCAAGGCGGTTAAAAACAATCACCTTTGAAGAAATGCTTGAGATGGCGAGTCTCGGTTCTAAGGTATTGCAAATACGTTCTGTTGAATTTGCTGGTAAATATAGAGTCAAGCTCAGAGTGCTCTCTAGTTTTGAAGAAGAAGGAGATGGCACGCTGATCACTTTTGAGGATGATGATAATATGGAACAGGCCGTTATTTCAGGCATTGCTTTTAATCGCGATGAAGCAAAAATAACCATACTGGGTGTGCCAGATCATCCAGGCATTGCTTACCAAATTCTTGGTCCTGTTGCTGATGCTAATATCGATGTGGATATGATTATCCAGAATGTGAGCCATGATGGGACAACTGATTTTTCCTTTACTGTAAATCGTGGTGAATTTATCAATACAATGAATATATTGAGGGATAAGATTTTGCCTCATATCGGTGCACGAGATGTTATTGGTGGTGATAAAATTGCCAAAGTTTCAGTAGTGGGTGTGGGAATGCGTTCGCATGCGGGTATTGCCAGCAAGATGTTCCGCGTTTTAGCTGAGGAAGGAATCAATATCCAGATGATTACAACTTCAGAAATCAAGATATCAGTAGTTGTGGACGAGAAGTACATGGAGCTTGCTGTGAGAGTGCTTCATAAGGCTTTTGATCTGGATCAGACGCTATAAGTCTGTAAAGAAAAAACACAAAAATTTGACCTTGAATTTTTTACCCGCTATCCTTGCGGCTTTCAAGGAGAGATGGCCGAGTGGTCGAAGGCGCTCCCCTGCTAAGGGAGTATAGGCTCAAAAAGCTTATCGAGGGTTCGAATCCCTCTCTCTCCGCCAGTTATTAATATAAGTGGTTGATTAAAAATAAAATGTAATTTAAATATTATTTCTACCGTACCATTTACCGTACTGATAAACAATACTTAACTACGTTTCATCTGTAAAAGCTCTAGACTTGATCTGACAGCTTAGAAAATTAATCTTAATTGGATCTGACATTGACTATTAAGAATTCGATCCTTTGTAGTCAGCCGTATTGACCTAATCGAAAGCCAGCTAAGCCAGCTTACAACAGTAAGCCAACCTTCGGCTTCAGTGACTATCTGCATTACCCCGAAAACACTTTTGTCGCAAGGCTGCCTTCCAAGGACTAAATTCCGTTCGCCGACGACCATGCCGATCTCTATTGTTCTGGCAAGAACGCCGCTTGCTTGTCTCGGAAGCACCTGATGAACAACATCGAGGCTGGCAGGATCGTTTTGGTTCACGATCTGCATGGAGGATTTCTCCAAGATGGTGAAAGTCTTTGAGCGAAATAGATATCGTTCCTCTCGGTGATCAACAGTTCAACACCACGACGTCGATGGGTCGGTTGATTCTGAACATCTTCCTGTCGTCCGCACAGTTCGAGCGAGAGATCATCGACGAGCGCATCCGTGACAAGATCGCGGCCAGCAAGCGCAAGGGGATGTGGATGGGTGGCATTCCACCACTCGGTTACGATGTCGAAAATCGCCGATTGGTACCGAACGAGCGTGAAGCCAAGATTATAAGGCATATCTTTCGGCGTTTCGTCGAGTTGGACTCCAGCACCATGTTGGTCAAGGAATTGAGGCTGGATGGCGTAACGTCGAAATCCTGGGTAACCCAGGATGGCAAAGTGCGTGAAGGCAAGCCTATCGATAAGAGTTTAATCTACAAAGTACTCAACAACCGTGCTTACCTTGGAAATTTGCGTCACAAGGAACAGTGGTACCAAGCTGAGCATCCACCGATTATCGATCGTGTTCTGTGGGACAAGGTGCATGCCATCCTCGCTACCAATGGGCGCGTGCGTGGCAATGCTACTCGGGCGAAGGTGTCGTACCTGCTCAAAGGTATCGTGTTTGGCAATGACGGCCGAGCTTTGTCACCCTGGCACACGACCAAGAAGAACGGACGGCGCTATCGTTATTACATTCCGCAGCGTGATGCCAAGGAGCATGCGGGTGCATCGGGGTTGCCACGTTTGCCTGCTGCAGAACTGGAATCGGCGGTACTCGACCAACTGCGTGCGATCTTACGCTCACCAGATCTGTTGAGAGAAGTGCTACCGCAGGCGACCAAGCTCGATCCAACCTTGGATGAGGCTAAAGTGACCGTGGCCATGACTCGACTCGATGCGATTTGGGAGCAACTATTTCCAGCGGAGCAAGCACGTATCGTAAAGCTTTTGGTCGAGAAGATCATTGTTTCGCCCAACGATCTAGAGGTGAGATTGCGTGCCAACGGCATTGAGCGGCTGGTGCTGGAAATGAGTCCGAAGCCAATTGAGCAACATGAGGAGGCATTGGCATGAGCGATATCCGAATCAGCAAAACAGGTGAGCCGGATATTATCCAGGCAAGTGATGGTAGGTTAACTCTGTTTGTGCCAATACAGATCAAACGTCGCAGCGGGCGTAAGCTGGTCACGTTACCCAATGGTGAAACTGCAAAGGCTCGGCCTTGGGACACGGCGGCAACACCACTGCAGTTAGCCTTGGCCCGCGGCCACCGATGGTTAATCATGCTGGAATCGGGTGAAGCAAAGTCACTCAGAGAAATCGCTGCCCGCGAAGGAGTCGATAGTAGCCACGTAAGCCGGATGGTCAACTTGACCACGCTTGCGCCGGATATTGTGGCTGTGATTCTGGATGAAACTTTGCCCGATAACATTATCTTGTTCGATCTTGCGGTTGACCCGCCGGCGTTGTGGGAGAAGCAGCGGGAGAGGATCAATTGTGCTTCAGTTACTTGAGTTCTTCCCGTTTTTTCAAAATAATAATCCGAAATATTCATTCTTTGAAGTGCTAAGTTGAGAAAAAATAAATGTTTCTTTGCACGTTCAACAATTAGTTTGACTACACATCTTGTTAGACGTATATTTTTGTAGCAAAAAGTGTGCTTACTTTTCTTGTACCCTGATGAAGACATAGTTTTTTTAAGGGGGTGGGTGGATGGTTAAGATAGCAGTTGTTTCGTGTGCTGACGCTGTAGATGATTCTGAACAAAGTTCCTGGACTAACGTCATAGCCCATGACCCGGATTGCCTCGTGTCGCTTGGTGACAATATTTACATGGACTGGGGGAAATTTAATAAGAGGCGGCTTGGGGCTCCAAAGAATTGGAGTGATAAAAAATTTGCTGAAAACATGTATGACAACTACAAGCGGCAATGGAACGTACCGTCTTATCAACAGGCAGTTAAGGCTATCCATCAAATATGTGTTATTTGGGATGACCACGATTTTGCATGGAATAACAGCTACGGTTCTGATGGTGTTGGAAGCTCACAGGATGAATTTTTTGTATGGCCTGAGCGCCGCAAGATATCCCGAGCGCTTTTCGAACAATTCCGAGCGGCACTTGCCGGGAAAGTGGTGCAATACCCACCCTATCCTTTTTCCAACGGATTTTCTCAAGTAGAAGATCTTGGCGGCATCTATCAAACGGTTGATTTAGCTAACGACATAAAGCTTATCCTCACCGACGGGCGGACTTATCGAAACCCAAACAAAAAAGACCTCCTTGGACAACAACAAAGAAGTTGGCTTCAGGATCAGTTATTGAATCTACCCGCAGTCAATTTGATCGCATCGGGAAGCACGTTGCGAGACAAAGATTCAGGTTGGAAAATTTTCCAGGACTGGGAGTGGTTAAAAGGACTCTCATCAGATCATAATATTCTTGTGCTAAGTGGGGATATCCATACACTCCAGTTTAATGGCAGCGGTGAATATGGACGGATTTTTGAAGTTGTCGCCAGTGGTATCGCCCGTCCGCCTGGGATTACACGGCTGGCTGGGAAAACCACCAATAACTATGCAATCCTCCGCATTGATCTGGATCAAATCACTATTGATCTATGCCGAAAAGAAGAATTGATTCAACAGTCTAGAATAGATCGACAGAGATGGGCGGAACTTTGAAATGACGTTCTTTCTGGTTATTTTGGAAGCACTAACTGCGCTCATCGTTAGTGTATTGCTCTAGTCAGTACATGGAATTGTGTAATGGCGATGGTTAATAGATTCTTGATTTCGATAAATAATCTGTTATGTCGCAAAGTTTTCATGTGAGTGCTCTTAACTTATCATTTTTGGCTAGAAAAAAATTATTTTGATGTCATCTGCATGACAGTGATCCGGTAAGCTTTACATAGACGACTTAAAATGAAGAGCTGGAGATGGCAGGACATGAGTAAATAGAGAAGTTACGGCGTTGAACATGCACGCTGGATTCAAGATTGAAGCGGTAAAACTTAAACTTGATCAAAATTTAACCTATCTTGAGGTTGGTACACGCGATTAGATGTATTGCCCAAGCTGATTCAGCGATGGGACAAGCAGTGTGAAGCGGGAGGGATTCTACAACTGGGATCGCCGGCGCATTCGACGCGTTATTTTTGATAATAGGAGGTTTTATGAGTAACTTAACCGAATCTTTAACTGCTAATTTTTCTACGTGTAAATTACCGCGATTACATACCTACTTTGCTCTGGTTTTATTGCTATTTGGATGTGCTGCAACCTCTAAAGAATCTGATAAGCCCATTACCACATTATCAGAAGAATTTACACCTGTGATTGATACAAATAAACCTAAGAGTATTTTTGTGTTCATGGATGGTACAGCAAACAATCCAGATAAGCCCACTAACATTTATCGTGCCTACAAAGAAATTAAAGCAAATAATGATAAGCAGACAATTGCTATATATTTGTATGGAGTTGGGAATACGGATAGTCCAAAAGCTGGTAAGGCTATAGCCATTGGAATGGAGAATCGTACAAAGCAAGCATATGCATTCATCATTAAGAATTACAAACTAGGAGATCATATTTATTTGTTTGGTTTTAGCAGAGGAGCGCTTGCTGCTCGTTCCTTAGCTGGTCTTATTTCATATGCTGGCATTCCTAAGATATCAGAGGATGAACACGAAAAAGAGATTCTGCTAAAGATAAGTAACAAAATTATAGAGATGACTAAAGATGTAAGAGAATATGAATATGAAGATGCTTGGAAAAATTGGGCGCCTGGAGATAAACCATTGTTAGCAGATTTAATTCGAAATGAAATGATAAATGGAAAAAAAGGAAGAGAATCACAACCTGCTGAAGTTAAATTTTTAGGTGTTTGGGATACTGTACCAGGTAGTAAATTTCTAATGAATGAGTACTTCGGCGATACTGACCTATCCTGTAAAGAAAAATTAGATTGGAATAA
>NZ_JAGFJM010000087.1 GCF_024102715.1 Nitrosomonas communis | reverse complement strand
CATGCAAAACCGGGCCACAGCGTGTGAAGATACCAGCGCCATGTTGATGCGCGGTACGAAGCAACATACGCGCGAAGCATTACGCGACACATTCGACAGGCTTAAAGCACAGATCAACGTGAGTATTGAAGGTATAACCATTGAAACAGTTCGCGCAAATCTACCTGATACTCTCAGGCTGGTGGCCGAGGTTCTGCGCGAACCGGTTTTTCCTGAGAATGAGTTTGAGCAGCTAAAACTGGCAATGCTGTCGTCGATCGAAAGCAGACGAAGTGAACCTGATTCCCAGGCAAGCGTGCTCATGGAGCGTCATCTCGCCCCTTATCCCGCTTCTCACTGGCATTACACCCCTACACTGGAAGAGCGCATCGAACGCCTCAATGCACTGACTCTGGACAAAGTAAAGCAATGTCATAAGGAGTTATTTGGCGCTTCCGATGGTGATTTTTCTATCGTCGGTGATTTTGAGCCGGCAGAAATTACCCAACTCATGCAGCAGCTGTTTGATGACTGGAAAAGCCCACGTCCTTACCAGCGCATTCCTGTGCCTTACCAAGACATCACGCCCATCAATCAGAACCTTGAAACACCAGACAAAGCCAATGCCGTATTTCAAGCCGGCATGAATCTCAGATTGCGTGATGATAATCCTGATTATCCTGCGCTGATCGTAGGCAATTACCTGCTCGGAGGCTCAGCTGACTCAAGATTATGGCGGCGCATCCGTGAACAGGAAGGCTTATCCTATAATGTTGCCTCGACACTCTCAGCCAGTGCTTTCGATGAGCAGGGTGAATTTAACATATACGCCATCTATGCCCCGGAAAACCGTGCACGTATCGAGTCAGCTGTAAAGGAAGAACTGGCACGCGTCATGAAAGAAGGTTTCACTGCAGAAGAAGTTGAAACGGCCAAGGCAGGCTATCTACAAGCACGGCGTGTCGCGCGAGGCCAGGATAGGTCACTTGCTGCACGCCTAGCCAATTATCTGACACGTGGCCGCACAATGCAGTGGGATATCAAATTTGAAGCCAGCATTGCAGCACTCACGCCTGAATCGATTCTGACAGCATTGCGCAAACATCTCGATTTCAGCAAACTGACAGTAGTCAAGGCTGGCGACTTCGCCAAAACTACTGCCACTACTCCACAGTGATCTGAAATGATTTAAATAATCGTTATGCGATGAGGAAAAGCGCGACTCTACACATCGTCTGTAAAAATATCCTGCATCCTGATTTGAACATGGCGCAGCGACCGCTCCCCGCTATTATTATCCAACGCACGAATCTGGACAAACAAGCGAGGAGTTGGTCGTCATGCAATGCGACAAAGTATTCACCGCAAGCATATGCTGATTCGAACCAGCCTAAGCAAGAGTCATCTTTGGTTCCGGTTCACTCGCCGCAAAATCAAGTTCTACTTTCGCCCCATCTGGATCGTGACAAAAAAGCTGCCATGTTTGTTCACCTACGAGCCGGTGCAATTTGAACGCGATGCCGTGCAAGCTTAATATATCCACCACTGACTGGAGATTGGACGCAGTAAACGCCATGTGATCAATCACGCCCTGTGCATCTGCCGGTAAAGGCCTGCCGGCGATGATATGCAAAATGGCCTGGTCACCAGCGTAAAGCCAGGCACCAGGAAAAGCAAAGGGCGGGCGATACCCTTCCTTCAACCCAAGCACATCAATATAAAAGGCCTTACTCTTTTCCAGATCACTGGTCAGTACGGTAAAATGATTCATGTTGTCGATCGCCATTTTGCTCTCTTATCATTCATCAATTTGTCTTTTTATATCCTCTAAACGAACAGCATTTTTAGGATATTTTTCTCGAAGTGCCGTTGCGAATTGGCTAATGGATCATTTGCTCTCAACCAAAAACCCTATGTGGCAATTTCACGGCTACCTTGCATATAGAATTGCAGCGCGCAACTGTACATGCAGGAAAAGGATGCACAGTTTCATACCGGTAATTTACCAGAAGACTATGCACTCGCTTTTAGACTGAAGGCGCTAAGCAAAGATCAGCACCTTCTATGTATCGTGCAGCCTGAATCAAGCTTATCTGCCCTCAATGAGTCAATGTCGCTTCAATCTCTGCAAAGGTCTTGGCAATTTCTGTAAGCGGAATAGCTATGCCCAGTTGCTTCTCGATTTGCGTCAATGAGAAAATCCCACATATTAATAGACCGCCCTCGACATCTTCTTCCATTACCAAGGTATGCTGCCGGCCAGCTTCACGCAGACTAGCAACCACATGCCCGACTTTGGCATGCTGCACTTCCTCGAAGGGAATCGCTTCCAAACAATCAAGTGGTGTCATGATATCCGATACCAGAATCTCACTGTGTTTCACACGCCGTTCTTGAATAAAACGCAACGGCTTCTCACCGAGAATATCAGAAGCGGTAATCACACCTTGCAAAAGATAATCATCATTCAATACAAACAATGAGCGCACGCCGCGTTGCATCATGTACACATTGGCTGACTCCATGGTTGCATGTGGCTGGATTTCAGCAATATGGATATGCCGCAAATCAGTCATAATTTCGAGCGCTGGCGATTCCATTGTGACTAATCTTGGCGGCGCTGGATAAATAAGCCGGACAGCGCCTGTTAAGTGCCGAGCCGGAAGTATAGGGTATTCAGGCATGGTAGCATTCTCCCTAGTTAGTGGATAAGTACGCGAAATTGAGAAGGATTAAATCTCAGACTATCCTTGCCATCACTTTACGCTCATCAAAATGAAGGGTCAATATGGTGTTATTGCAGCAGATTGAACATGTGTTTTAATTTCAATTTATGCCGTCACAACCATAACCATAGGTAAATATTCTTGGTCATAATATGAGTAGCAAACAGCTTAGCAGGTCGTTGAAAAAACATATTTCAAGGTACAAATAGGCAAAAGGAACGGAGTTTATGTTTGATAAACGAGCATTTTGAGCCAGCTCTTAACACTGCAACGGTAACACGAATAGTTTTTCGACAGCCTGTTATACTCATCGTATTTCAAAATTTGGTTTTCATAATCCCTCATCCAACCTTCTCCCCGCGGGAGAAGGTATTAATGCCGAATTTTGAAGTACGATGACTATAGAATAGGTAAAAAAAGCGGCCAATAGCAATAACACCTTATTATTCTGCAAAACCTATGAGTACTGCCGACATACCCGAAGACCAAGCCTTCCACGTGCTGGATGCCGAGAACGTCTGCGCGTTGCTGGAAGTTGTCCCAGCCGATGGATTGAGGTCAGAAGAAGTCGCACGTCGGCGGCAGAAATTTGGTGCTAACGAAATGGTGGAAACGGCAGGACGCTCTTGGTGGCGCATGCTACTTGATCAGTTCACCGATTTTATGATTATCGTCCTTATCGCAGCAGCCATCGTGGCTGGTGTAGTAGGAGAAATCACCGATGCGATTACGATCATTGTTATCGTCATTCTCAATGCCTTGATTGGTTTCGTGCAGGAATTCCGTGCCGAGCAAGCGGTAGCGGCCTTGAAACGGATGGTACGCACGATGGTGCGCGTACGGCGTGAGAGACTCACTCATTTACTGACTGCAGCAGAACTCGTGCCCGGCGATATCGTGTTACTGGAAGCCGGCAATATAGTTCCAGCAGATATTCGCCTGCTGGAAGCAATGGATCTTGAGGTTGACGAAGCGGCGCTGACGGGTGAGTCTGTGCCAGTCAGTAAAGCAATCGTTTCCATGCAGGACAAAAATGCGATCGTGGCCGAGCGGCATAATATGCTGTTTCGCGGCACCATTACCACACGCGGACGGGCCATAGGCGTGGTAACAGCCACCGGGATGCTCACCGAGCTGGGTAAAATCGCGTCCTTGCTCGGCGGCGAAACGATTCCGAAAACACCTCTACAAAAACGTCTTGCCGTGTTTAGCCGCAAGCTGGCGCTGTCAATATTAGCAATTTGCATGATTATCTTCATGGCTGGCTTATTACGCGGTGAAGATACCATCTTGATGTTTCTGACTGCAGTCAGCCTCGCCGTTGCAGCAATTCCCGAGGCACTGCCGGCTGTCGTGACGATTTCGCTCGCGCTGAGTGCGCGTCGCATGGTACACCAGCATGCACTGATGCGGCGTTTGCCAGCAGCAGAAACCTTAGGATCAGTCACTTTTATCTGTTCTGATAAGACAGGAACATTAACCAAAAACATCATGCATGCGGAACGATTTTATGTAGCCGGTATTGAATACCACTCGTTCCCCTCCCTTGCTGATAACCAATCTGAAGTGAAGCTGTTTGCCCATGCGCTAGCACTGAACCACGATGTAGAAAAAAGCCCGGCTGGTAAACTGATCGGGGATCCGACCGAGATTGCACTGCTGCAGGCAGCACTCGATGCCGGCATCGTTAATGAAGCGTTGAACAAGACATGGCCGCGCGTCGCCGAGATCGCGTTTGACTCGGACAGAAAGCGCATGACCACTTTTCACCAAGGCGAGCAGCGGCTGCTTGCCATCACTAAAGGGGCACCAGAACAAGTATTGACACAGTGTATCAATCCTATCCAAGGGCAACTCCATCAGGCTGCAATACTTGACGTTGCAAATCGTTGGGCCACAGGCGGCTACCGGGTCATTGCCTACGCTTATCGCGACTGGACAGCGTTACCAGAGCACATTGATGCTAACAGTGTAGAACAAGGATTAACGTTTCTCGGCTTGGTGGGGCTGATGGATCCGCCGCGTGATGAAGTTCAAACAGCAATCCGAGAATGCTACCAAGCTGGCATCACGCCTGTCATGATTACCGGCGACCATCCGGAAACTGCGCGCGCGATTGCAGAGCGCATTGGCCTGACGCAGGATCAGGCTGACGTCATCACGGGGAAACAACTCGAACATCTCACCGATCAACAACTGGTCGAGCGCGTAAAACACATACGAATTTATGCACGCGTGTCACCACAGCAAAAAATCCGCCTGGTACAATCATTGCAGCATTGCGGTGAGTATGTTGCGATGACCGGGGATGGAGTAAATGATGCTCCAGCATTAAAAAAAGCCGATATTGGCATCGCGATGGGTAAAAAAGGAACAGATATCGCACGTGAAACTGCAGATATGGTACTGTTGGACGATAACTTTGCCACGATAGTGCGTGCCATCCGTGAGGGACGACGACTTTACGACAATATCCGCAAGTTCATCAAATATACGATGACCAGTAACTCAGGTGAAATCTGGACGCTATTTCTGGCGCCGTTTCTCGGCCTACCCATACCGTTACTGCCGATTCATATTTTATGGATCAATCTGGTTACCGATGGCTTGCCGGGACTGGCATTGACACAGGAGAACGCAGAGCATGGTATCATGCAGCGATTGCCGCGACACCCGCAAGAAAGTATTTTTGCGCATGGCATGTGGCAGCATATGTTATGGATCGGCCTGTTGATTGGCGCACTGTCGCTGTTCACACAAGCATGGGCTTTGCAAAATAATGTCGAGAACTGGCAGACGATGGTTTTTACTGTCCTGACGTTTGCGCAGTTGGTCCATGTCCTGGCAATCCGCTCGGAAACACAATCATTGTTTACAATCGGCTGGTTGACGAATCAGACCCTGATTGGCGCAATAGTGCTAACCTTTATGTTACAGCTAGGCGTGATCTATATTCCCGTGTTTAATCACATCTTTCATACTGCACCGTTATCAATGGAAGAGCTCATATTCTGCTGTACAGTACCGTGGATCGTATTACTTGCAGTCGAAGTGGAAAAATGGCTGGCGCGCCGCAGCATAATTTATCGTACTTCCAATCATTTCTATCAGTCAAACAATCGCAATAAAGCATGACTTTCCTTTGCAGCGCTCTTTTTCAGACTGCCTGCCACTAACGTTCAATTTCCACTCCCTTCGATGATAGGCAAGCGCGCTGGTATGCCAGTGCCGCCAGCGCAAGATCCCCCAGGGCCAGACCGCGAAAAATAAATGCAGTTTTCTCTTCATCTGAGCAGCGCCCAGCGATATCACCATTAACCAGACCGGTCAGATCACCTTTGACCAGTTCTGGATCAACCAGCGGTGTCGGCATCTGCGCTTCCTGTTCGAGATCATCAATGACAATGCGATCGAATGCAGGCAGACTGTCTTTTACCCAGGATGTAGCCAAGTCAACCGCCGTGGCAAACACGCCAGGCTTCAGCCAACGTGCATCAAGAAAGGGAACCAGCTCAGGCGAAAGTGTGACGGTTGAAATCACCAGATCGGCATCGCTCACTGCTTCCTGCGCACTCCTGCTGGCAACTGCTGACAGGCCCAGCTTTTCCGCCGCCTGACATAACGCCTCACGGTTTACGCTGCCACGACCAAATACCCGGATTTCTTTCAATGGAAACAGGGTAGCAAAGGCCTGCAAATGACTGCGTGCCTGAATTCCACAACCAATGAATGCAGCAATCGAGGCATCAGATTTTGCCAGTCGTCTGGCAGCAACTGCACTCAGCCCTGCCGTGCGCACTGCCGTAATCCAGTTCCCATCTATGACAGCCAGTGGCAAACCCGTATTGCTATCAAGAAGAGTGACCAATGAGTTAATGTCAGGAAGACCCTGTTCCCGATTGCGTGGATTGAGAACGAGCGACTTCACAGCTAGAAAGGGTGGATCATCAGTTGCAGACAATGTCGCCATCATATATCTGCCATCCGGTGGCGTAATGACAGCCTTTGGCGCATTCCACACTTGTGACTGTCTGCGTCCGCGCAGAAGGTGCTCAATACTTTCGATGACATCTGCTGTGGTAACGGTCAGGCTCTCAAGCGTTCTGCGGGACAGATACAATAAGTTTTCAGGCGCTTCCATTTCGATTACACATTTTTTCGTTATCTTACTCACCCTCACCCGCTCCAGATATTATGAAAAAACCATCCTTTAAGCGAATCAAAGGAACTCTTACATCAACGATGACTCAGTGTCCACCTTAAAATGTCTGGCGCCCCCATGGCACCCGACTGACGCGCCACCTCACGCCCATGCTGAAACAGCACCAGCGTTGGGATACTGCGAATAGCAAACTGAGCACCTAGCATCTGCTCAACCTCGGTGTTGACCTTGGCCAGACGCACTTTGGGTTCCAGCTGACTAGCAGCCTGAGCAAATTGAGGCGCCATCATTTTGCAGGGGCCGCACCAGGGCGCCCAGAAATCTACCAGCAGCGGAATATCATTATGGCGGATATGTTGCTGAAAGCTGGATGCTGTCAAATCCATAGGATGGCCATTAAACAGTGGCTGGTGACATTTGCCGCATTTCGGTCCTTCGCCCAGCCGCACAGCAGGAATACGATTGATGGCATCACATTGCGGGCAAACGATATGCATAGATTCACTCATTATTTTGATTTCCTAATTAAAGAGCATCGGGATCAGCGGGCAACCAGAACATACCCGAATGGCTATCTGTGCCTTGCCTACTCGCTCCTGCCAGAGCGATCAATCATGACGCCAATTTGTAA
>NZ_JAGFJM010000071.1 GCF_024102715.1 Nitrosomonas communis | reverse complement strand
ACCCAATCAGGTGTGGTCATGGGACATTACCTATCTGGCCAGTACGCTTAAAGGCGTATTCTTTTACCTGTATCTGTTCATGGATATCTATAGCCGTAAAATTGTAGGCTGGGAAGTCTATGAGAATGAATCATCGGAACAAGCTGCTGATGTTTTGCGAAAAACACGCTTGACAGAAGTATTACCTATCCACCAGAAGGTCGTATTACATTCAGATAATGGCAGTCCGATGAAAGGAGCCACCATGCTGGCAACCATGCAGAAGCTGGGTGTTGTTCCGTCATTCAGCCGCCCCTCGGTAAGTAACGATAATCCGTATTCAGAGGCATTGTTCAAAACTTTGAAATATACACCGGCTTATCCATCCAAACCCTTTGAAAGTATTGACGAGGCACGCCAATGGGTGCTGCATTTTGTTGACTGGTATAACAACTGTCATCGCCATGGCGGTATAAAATATGTGACGCCGGCACAGCGCCATCATGGTGATGATGTGATTATTCTTGAACAGCGAAAACGCCTCTATGAGAACGCAAAAAAGAAACATCCGGAACGTTGGTCAGGTAAAACCCGGGACTGGTCACACGAGTCAACAGTCAGACTTAATCCCGGTAATGCACAAGCAGAAACCAGGATGCAAAAAATTGCTTAAATGATGTGCTCAGGCGAAAAGTATGTTGACACCTACCGATAAGCACAGAACAAGAAGTCATCTATACCCCGTTTCTTGCAGACTTAATATCAAGGAGATTAATTTTATCGATCTTGTCTTTGTGAATAACAATCGTAAGCTTTGCTGGGTATTTAAATCGCATTTCGCTAATACGGAATGTCCACAGCATGATTTTTAAAAGATCTTCATCGCTTATAGTTTTATGACCTTTAATGCGCGTAATTCCTGAGCCAAACACTGGCGTTGATACACTCTGTTGTGCGTATACGTTATTCACCTTGTCCCAGAAATTAATTAAAAACTCAAGATATTCTGGCATCGTAAGAACCGCTTTATTGTCCTTATCGAACTTTGTAAAAGCAGCTAGCAGAAACTCCTTATACACACAAATGGTCCCGATCTGATAGCGCAATTTCTTTCCTAAGCTGCGTTCTGAATTGATTTCGAGTTTTTCGCTGGCTTCAAATGAATAATTATCAATATGGCGATCTAGCTCTGAAAGAGGCTCGCTAAGATGCTTCTGAACGAATATACCATTTAGCGAGCTTTCGGCGATTATTTTGTTATCTACTACCGTGTCAAAGTATTCGTTAAAAGCGATTGCTTTTAAACCTGGCTCTGAGAAAATGTCGCCAACTTTGATCGTGACTTCGCTGCCTTCAATATTTATATCAATCTTATTGAGATTGTTAGACCAAATCCAAATTGCCAAATAGATTAGTGCAAGTGCCCCTATAAATATCCATCCGTAGGTGGCTTTTCTTGCTGCAGGTATATCAACAAAAAGTACAAGCAAAGACAGCGCTGCGCTTATGATAGAGGTGATTTTGAGGAAACTTTCAATCACCCGCCTGTCAAAGAAGCTAACCTTTGTCATGGCTCGTACCAATAGTATTTAGCAGTCGTCTTAGTCGCTAGCATAAAGTCGCTTTCCTTCAATGAGTCCTCAATGATTTCTTTTTTGAGGGGGATGTGGAGTGTTGGAACCCTGTACATTGAATCTCTGAAAATAGGTAATTTATCCCAAAGGTTTTTTACGGACTGCCTCAGGGAGCCATTGATTAGAAGACTTTCCTTGGAGTCATAGCCCGGATATATCACGATAACAGGAAGCCCCTGATCATTTACTCCATAGTCAATTTCTTCTCTTAGCGCTCTTGAGTTAACTGTATTGGAGCTAAGAAAAAGTACAATATTCTTTGAGCTTCTAATTCGCTCCCTCAGTCTTGGTTTCAAGGTTGTCTCCCAAGCGCTATTATCACGGACGTTGTAAGTCTTGTTATGGGAGTCATTAAAAGGAAATGATGCGTCTTTAGATTTCCAAGCTCTCAGCAGGTTGTAATAGCAAAAATCCTCTGTGGCATGAGCACTGAGTGCGCTTGCGTTAAACGGTTCTGCAACATAAAAGGCTGCGTAATTTCCATTTCGATATGCCATGTGTCCTCCAAAGCATTCATAAATAATTTTTCAAGTCTCAAAGACAGAGTTCCTCGGGGTCAGTTCCTCGGGGTCAGACCTTTCGTTTGACATCCCCGCTTTCTTTTTTCCGCCTGCGTCATAGCCCGGCTCACTGGTAGAGAAAGGCCTGCTGATTCGCCATGGCGGTGGTCGATCCACATGGTATGGCCAGCCATGACTAGAGCATAAGGAAACAGTCCTGGGCTACCCGATTTCAAAGGACGTCACACCAAAAAGTCGATTTAGCGGAATTTCAGGTATTTCACCCGTATACATTCTTGCGGTTTCAAATGAAACTTTCATACTATGGCGCTCTGCCAATGATAAAGCAGCCTGATTGACTTTTGGCGTATCCAGATAAACTGGTTCCGACGATTTCACCGTGGATTTTAAAGCCAAAAAAAGAGATTCAGCTAATTCTGGATTGTCTGCAAAAAGAGGAGCAATCTTGTAACCGTTGCGGCAAGCACGAATCACACCATATCCTGCTAGTTTTCCGCTCTGCATGATGCCCAAGGCATGGCTGTCAGGTTGGCTTGTCCAGCATTTTGTAAAATGAGATCTGTTTGCCGGGAAAAATGGTTGATCGTATGAATCAATGGTTTCAAAAGGTAATGTGGACAGTTTCACAATTTCAGCATTTTCGGGGGGATTGCCACCACCGTGTCCTTCATAGCGAATATTGCTATAGGCTAGTTTGAATCCAGACTTTTTGTAATTGTCCTGCTGGGCCACAACGCCATCAAGGCCAATAGTGCACCCTTCAAGATATTTAAGGCCAGCATTCCAAAGTTGAATACCATACCCTTTGCCACGATATTCTGATTTGACCATGTAGAACCCGAGGAAGCCAAAAGATTGACTGTATTTGATTGCAGAGATTGTGGCGATGGGTTCCTCGTCCAGGAAGCCCATGAGAAAACCAGTTGGGTCTGCTGTGTAATAACAATCGGCATCATGGAGCCCGGGGTTCCAACCCTCCTTTGCTGCCCATTCAATGACAATATCAATTTCCTCTCTATCCATTGTTTTAATTGTATAGTTTTTATTTCTCATTTTTATACCCTGGAAAAATATCGCCACTTGGCAGGCTGACTACATATCATTCTAAATAAAACGAGATACAGATCTGAAGAAATCAGTGCACCTTTTTATGAAAGGCGGTTAATGCCGATTACGTTGATTACTGGCTGCAAAAAACCGCCTGTGTTGCAATTGTTGAAAAAATTTGATGCAGCCAGAAGGTGCGCTTGTTTGAAAGACAGGAAAGGGGTTTTTGTTCCCCTTAACGTGTTACAGAGTCTCCGCAATTTTTCTGACTTTTTCGCGTCCGCCTTAGTTGCCTAGTCGGCAGAGGTTCATGAGCGAGCAAACGCTTCGCTTGGAACCTTAATAATGTTTCAGGCAAACCTGTTTACGCAATTGTTATGAAAGCGCTGAATATTATTCAACGCTCCTAGTCCAGGCTTCCGCTTTATCGCGTTCATTTAAATCAAAGTAGCGGACCTTGGCTAAAGTAAAGACTTTGCAGAAATAGGCCATACCTTTTTCCCAGGCTTTATCGCCAACAATAGCCAAACGCTCGATATCATTGAAATGCCGCACACCAAACTTTGTATCTTCCCAGGCGGCCCCTGCCGTCCAGCCATGAAAGTCGACCAACTCCACAAGCATATTGATCTTGCCATATAGCTTAATCTTCTGGTCGATTTCCGGCACGAACATGTCATAGTCTTCCTTTTCTAACTTGCCGGTAATGGTAAGGTGAATGAATTTTCCTTCCTCTTCAAGCTCAATGCCTTTGAATGTAATCGTCATTGTTAGCCCTCCGGGTTATACCGTTCAATTTATATGATTCTTTCAGCTTTGTGGAAGAAAGAAGGACATAGTTTCATCTTGTTCAATTAGCGATTGTAAGTTTGGAATCAGACGCGTTAATGAAAAACAACATCATAAATGCTGTTCGATATCCATGCGGCCATGCAGGATGCGGATAATTTCGATCCGGCCTTTTCCGGTGGGACGGTAAAAAATCACATGCATGCCGACACCGTATTTGAGATAGCCTTCCCGGATGTCATCGCACGCGCGGCCAAGATTGGGCTTGTCCGCCAAATCGTGGAATGCGTTGTCAAGCTGCGTCAGATAGCGGATTTGCTGCGTTTTTCCCAATTGCCTGCGCGTGTAACGGCCAATGGTAAGCAGATCGTCCCTGGCTTTCTGCGTGAGCATGAATGATCCCATCTAATCTTCACTTTCCAACTCATCCAGAACATTTTGCAAGGAATAATTAGATGAGCCGCTTTGTTCGCCTTCGGTCAGAGCACGGCGCAGCACTTCCAGCTTCGCCTCACGCTCTTCCAGCAAACGAAGCCCGGCGCGTATCGCTTCGCTCACCGAGCCATAGCGTCCGGTTTCTATCTGGTGCGCCAGAAACTTCTCAAAATGCTCGCCCAGTGTGACACTGGTATTTTTTTGAATGGGCATAATCAACTCCATCAATTCAAACATTCATACCTAATTATAATATTTATTGGTATCAAGAACAATTTAAGCCTGACTTGTCACGGATATCCTGCCCATGAACGAGATCATTCGCCTTGAGCTATTAAAGGATTTTTTAGCATTTCAACCTATAGTATTTGTAACGCAATGCTTATGGATACTTCAGGATGCCTCAGTGTCAGTCGTTGTATAGTGCAAGAAGTGGATGAAGTGCATTTATGATAAGTAGCCCTAGGTGTATTCATATTACCAAGTGACCGAAGAAATCGCCCAAGAAACCAACGGACGGAATTGTTGCCGGCATTACTGATAGAGGAGAGGCGATGAATGCAATAGGCAAAACGGGACATTACACAATGTTTGAAATTGCAGCCTGTTTTAGTGTTCATTACAGTGCTGGTAGTCGGTCAATTCGTTTATGCTGCAAGATACAATAACTGACACCATTTTGTCTTTACGGGGCATAGACTTCTAATCCTTGGATATTACGATTATCAATTCTAATGAAGTGAAACGCATGCGCATATTATTAGTTCTTTTCTTTTTCTTGTTAATCAGCTGCACAGGCATGCCGGAAGGTATTGTTCCTGTTAAAAATTTTAATGTAAGCAGATATCTTGGTAAGTGGTATGAAATTGCCCGGCTAGATCATTCCTTTGAACATGGTTTGAGTAACGTAACAGCTGAATATGAATTACGCTGTGACGACGGTATCAACGTGATCAACCGCGGATTTTTAGCTGAAGAAAACAAGTGGAAAGTGGCGGAAGGAAAAGCCTATTTTGTTGGAAGCCGTGATGAGGGGCATCTGAAAGTTTCATTCTTTGGCCCGTTTTATGGGTCTTACATTATATTTGATCTGGATCAGGAAAATTATCAATACGCCTTTGTATCAGGCTATAACACGTCTTATCTGTGGCTTCTATCAAGAACGCCGACAGTCAGTGAGGCCGTGAAAAAACGATTTGTCGAAAAATCAAAAGAACTCGGCTTTGATACCAATGCGCTCATATTTACTGAGCAGAATTTAACAAAGTAAGGGCGTTTTTGTATGCGGCTTTGGTCAATCCATCCCAAATATCTGGATGCAAAAGGCCTGGTAGCGCTTTGGAGAGAAGGTTTACTGGCTCAAAATGTTTTACTTGGAAAGACCAAAGGCTATAAAAATCACCCGCAGTTGATACGGTTTAAAATTACGGATAATCCATCTGCGGCAATTGCGTACTATTTAAAAACAGTTACCGAAGAGGCTGATCGAAGAAATTATCATTTCAACAAAACCAAGATCATCGACTTGGTCTTTAAAGACAAAATTCCTGTTACGAACGGGCAAGTCCAATACGAGTTCAAGCATTTACTGCATAAATTAAAAAACAGAGACCCAAATTTATACGAAAAATTCAAGAACACCACAGAGATTGAACTTCATCCCTTGTTTGATAGCGTTGCTGGCGATGTGGAAGACTGGGAGATAATATGAGTGCCCAATTCAGAAAAGATGGAGCCCCAACACAATCAACTGCGGCATGAGCTAGTATCCCACTTCACGAATCATCTCCACATATAACAAAGATGTTCACCCCTTTGTGTTTTCTCTGCATCTGGCTGCCGCCATTTGCCCGCGTCTTCGGCGTTCGGGTATTGATGTGCTGCACCAGCGAGTGGAAGGTAATGCCGTCTCTGGTGATCTCGTCCAGAAAGATGATGGCATCTATCGTCGAGCGGAATGCACGGTCGATGGAAGTGATGACGAAGGTATCGCCGGGTTTTAGCGTTTTGCGCACGGCTATGAGGCCAGGACGCTTTCTGGCCGTGGCCTTTACCGCCTTGTCCTAGAAGATGCGCACACAACCTGCGGCGTGCCGTAATGCGTCGATCTGCTGCAAGGCTATCTGCCGGTTGATGCTGCATCTCACGTATCCGATCAGTACCATCGTCTGTCTTTATTTATTCCACCTACGTTTGTGTCAAAGCGCATATCAGATCAAGTATTTAAAAAAAGCCTGGAGCTAATTATTTAGCCTGTAGTAAGAGTAGGCATCGACCTTCCTATGGATTACCAGATGCAGTGTAGACCCGGAATGGAACGAAGTTTTTCATCAGCAGTAATGAGAGGAACCTAGTGCGCAATAGCAGTAGCGGCAATTAATCTATCGGCTGGGTCGCCGTGGTTTACGATGCTACTTTCAGCTAACCCGGCAATAGCGGGTGTCAGAGGGAGAATTTTGAGTCCTAGCGTCACAATGATATTTGCAATGGGTCAATGTGTTTAAGAGGGTAGCTGAATTACACTAATAGCGAACCGATTTAAGGAAGTGCTTCTTCTTGCGAGGTCAACCAGGTTGTTGGCATATTTACGGGAAGAAGCAATTTCGCAGTACAGTGTGGGCTTGTTTTATTCTTTCCTGTTTCCCGCTCAATCGGAGGAATTTAGTGATTATTAGCCATTCTCACTCGCGCCCAGCGCTTCCTTTGCCAAATAATGACTCCGGTCACGGACAGTGTGGCGACTGCCAATCCTAACAAGGAAACCAGGATACGACCGGGCAAGCCAAGGATGCGGCCGGAGTGGAGTGGAAACTGCGCTTGCAGGAAGATGTCGCCCGCACTGCCTTCTCCTGGGATTTTGTCACCCAGATAGGAGCCATCCTGGCCATCAAAATAAAGCCAGGGGTTGCCGAGGCCGAAGTGGGGGTGATCATGGCCAGGCTCGTGGAACGTGACGCCATAAATGCCGTACTCTGGCTCGTAAAACATACCTCCCGGTGGCATGATCCAGTTTTTTTTCTGGGCTTCTGCACTGGCAAGCTGGATGATTTCCTGCCGCGTGATCACAGGTTCGATCGGCTCGTCGTGCGGATTTGGGGTGCGTAGCGAAAAAGGATCGGGAGTGAGGGTGGAGAAGGTTGAAACAAGTGGGCGCATGACTTCCTGTTTGAGGTTCATCGAGATGGCAGTCACAGCCAGGGTCAATAGCAGTGCCCATAGCCACACACCACCTGAACGGTGCAGATCGAAATTCAACTTATAGCCGCCTTGCCGCCAGCGGAAAACGAATGATTTGCGCCATGCCTGGAAATTGGGAAACGAAAGCCACAGTGCGATGAAGCAATCGATGGACCATACAATTGCCAGGATGCCCATGAACAGTATGCCTAATTCCAGACCGAAAGCATCCGGGATATGCATGCTGTAGTGCAATTTGTACAGAAAAGGCAGGAAATTTTCCCGACTGAGTGAGAGGTCTCCCCATAGACGGCTGCCGCGTATTTCACCATTGACAGGGTCCAGCGCCACTTGATTGAAATCGAGCTCGAAAGCTTTACCTGTAGTGGGATCGAGGCGGGCTTTTACCCCTAGTTCCAGGTTCTGCTCTGGCTCCAGGGATAAAGGCAGCCAAGTGACCAGTATTCTGGGGTGAGAGGCTTCAAACTGGTCGGCAAGTGCCAGGGGAGGAAGGGATTCTCCCTGACTTTGCCGTTCGAATAATTGGGGATTAAGCCATTCATCCAGTTCGTGATCCCACGAGATGATGGCGCCGGTCAGCCCGGAAATAAATAGGAAGACCGCCAGAAAGAGGCCTGCCCAGCGATGCAGCAGCGTCAATATTTGACGGCTTGCTCTGGATTTGCTGGATTGTCTTTCCTGTTGCGCAATGCCGGCAAGTACTTGAGGTTCAATAAATCTTTTCATAACATCAGACTATGCCATTGGCTGTTATTAAGGTTGTTGCCGCCGTATTCCCCTTGGCGTCGGGCGATTTCATGGGCTCAAAGGTCAAACGGCCATTTTCCATGCGCAACAGGCGATCGGCCAAATGGAAGTAGCGGTCATCGTGCGAAATGACCAGTATCGCTTTGCCTTTCGCGCGCAATTCGGGAAGCAGTTCATAATAAAAAATTTCTTTAAAAGCCGGATCCTGATCGGCGGCCCATTCATCGAACACCAGGAAAGGACGATTTTCCAGGTAAGCGACCACCAAAGCCAGCCGTTTGCGCTGCCCTTGGGATAGCGTCAGCGTAGTAAATGCGCCATTTTCAACCTTCACCTTATTTTGCAGATGCAGTTTGGCTAACAAGCGGTTGCCCTCTTTATCCAGATCGTTACCATGATTCGTTTCAAGCAGGCGGTCAAACAGATGGAAATCGGAAAAAATGGTGGTGAAGAACTGTCTATAGTCATCGCGATTAGTATCATCGACTGCGACGTTATTGAGCATGATTTTGCCTTCTTCTGGCGGGTAGAGCCCTACCAGCAGTTTTGCCAGGGTCGTTTTGCCGCTGCCGTTGCCCCCAATCAGGAAGGTGATTTCTCCTGGATGGAACTGCAAATCGATCGGCCCTAACGTAAATATTTCATCTTTTTGCTCATGATAGTAGCGATGTAATACGCCTTGCAACATGATCGATTGCAGTGGTGGCAACTCGGTTTTATTCGTTTGGGATTCGGAAGAAGACATGGCTCGGGTAATTTCCTCTATGCGCCTGGCCGATACCTGGGCGAGATTGGCACGCGGGATATTCAACAGTAATGCTTCCAGGGGGCCTACCATATAAACAAACACCAAGGCATAGCCTGTCATGATCAATGTCCGTTCAGGCACATCGCCCACCAGCAGGAACAATACCATGCCAATGAAGGCGTAAATCAGGAAATTACCCCAGCTTGCTGAAGCCACAAAAATGGACATGCCGAAGGTGCGCTCTTTGCGCACCTTTTCGATCGATTGTTTGAGCACGCCATCATAAAAAGCGCTGCGTTTGTCCCGGTTAAGGCGTAACTCCTTGGCGCCATCGGTGAGTGATCGAAAATAGGCAAATAAATTGTCCTGCTCCTTGGCGGCAATATCGAGATGCCGGATTGCGCGCAGATGCGCGAGGTGATAACCCAGTGAGCCGAATCCAATGACAAGGATGGCGAGCAGAAATACTTGCCAGGATAAAAATGCCAGATAGAGCAGACAACCGGCAACAATGATGGCATTAGTGAGGATGACCGGAAAACTCACAAAAAACTCGGCCACCCGCGTGCAGTGCTCGGATAGGGCAGATTGCACCCGTGCAGCGCCCAGTTGTTCGAGTTGCTGGTAATCTGCGGCAATGACTCTTTGTGCGATAAAGCTACGCAAATCAGACTGGGCACGCTGTCCCAGCCGTTCAAAGAGGATCGCGCCGATCATGTAGCCAAACATGACACATAGAGCTGTTGCCGCAAAAGTCAGCGCAGCTTCCCCTCGATCGAAATGAGCGGTCGTCAGTGCGGCGCTGATTTGGGCAAGTAAATATACGCTGCCCATCCCATGCAGTACGCTCACAAACGATGCGCTCAAAAGTAACGGTTTGGATTGTTTAATAAGATACTTCAGCATGGCTTACTCATTAAAAAGAAATATATGAAATAGACGAATGGCAAAGATAAATATTTAACGCGAATATCGTCATCTCTTCATTGTGAGAGATCATCCAGTTGTTTCCCCCTAGGGGAAAATTAAGTCTTGTTCTTCAATGACATAGTCATTGTCCTATCTTTCTCTTCACATCACAGGTAACCAGAAATGATCTGAAGAGAAAAATTTATAAATAATAATACTTCTCATTCGTCTTAAAAAAATAAGACAAAAGCATTAGCAAAATCAGTATTTCTTGGAGGCAAGCTTTCTTGGGGACAAATGGATCTATATCAATTAAACGATCAATCTTGCGACGCAGTGTTGGAGCAATCAGCGCTGCCGGTGCACTTATTATCCTGTCCGGATCAGATTCGTTATCTTGTTACGTATGAAGACAGAATATTGAGTGTGCAGGATTCCAGAAATGAGCAGGAAACGATCTGGCATCTATATCAGCAATCCGGTCAATTAATACTGGAATGGGGTGATCTTTGCTCAGAGCAATTTGAAGTCACTGAACTCCTGGCTGCAGTGGAGGCAGCATTTGCCATTTTTCCACACCAGAAAAAAGTGTATTTGTCAGTCCCCATCCAGCAGTCTGCCGAGTTGTTCGATTCGGGAGTGTTGGTTAAGGCTGACGATGGGCGATATGTCGTTTATGTAGAGTTTTTTTGGCAGCAATCCAGGATTTGGCATACTTCACCCCGGTCGCAAGCATATCCGATTTACACCGTCTTTAGTCAGGGGCGGCGTCATCCGTTACGGCCGCCCAAGCCCGAGGGTACTGTATATCAGCGTTACATCACTTGGCTGGGACGTACCTTGTCATTCCGCACTGTCGATGCCGACGCCGATCTCAAATGCTTCAACCGCTGGATGAATGATCCTGTGGTAGCAGAGTTTTGGCAGGAAACAGGCGATTTTTCCAAGCACCGCACCTACCTCGAAGGTATCCAGGCAGACCCGCATGTGATCAACCTCATCAGTTGCCTGGATGATGAGCCATTCGGTTATTTCGAAATATATTGGGCCAAAGAAGACCGGATAGCGCCTTACTATGATGTGGATGATTTTGATCGCGGCTGGCATGTGTTGATCGGAGAGCCGCATTTGCGCGGCAAACCCTTCGTGACTGCCTGGTTACCATCCATTTCCCATTATCTCTTTCTCGATGATGACAGAACGCAGCGAGTCGTCATTGAACCCCGCGCTGACAATGACAAGATGATCCGGAATCTGGCCCGATGCGGTTACGCTCAACTCAAGGAGTTCGATTTCCCACATAAGCGCGCCATGCTCGGCATGTTGTTACGAGAGCGTTTTTTTGCTGAGCAACTCTGGGTGCCACGCAACACGATATCTCCCCACTCTGTCTCTTTATCCTGAGGATTTCATCATGAAAATTTATGATTTGATCGGCATTGGTTTTGGCCCATCCAATATTGCGCTTGCAATTACACTCGAAGAACAAAAACAAGCGGGTTATGACATCGAGTCTTTTTTCATCGAGAAACAACCTGGTTTTGCCTGGCATCCCAATATGCTGCTGGATAACGCACATATGCAGGTTTCTTTTCTCAAGGATCTCGCGACGATGCGCAATCCGTCGAGTCGTTTCACCTTTATCAATTATCTACACCAAAAGAATCGGCTGCAGGATTTTATCAATCTCAAGACCTTTTTTCCGAGCCGTCATGAGTTCAATGACTATCTGGCATGGGCGGCAGCGCATTTCGAGCATTGCTGTGCTTATGGTGAAGAAGTGATTGAAGTATTACCCGAAAAGCGCAGCGATGAGGTTGTGTTGTTGCGCATCCGCTCACGCGATGGTGAGCAAGTCATCCGCGAGCGGTTGACACGCAATCTGGTGATCAGTATCGGCGGCCATCCACGGGTTCCGGATAGCTTCTCGTCATTGCAAGGTAATCCGCGTGTATTTCACTCGAATAGCTATCTGAAGGAGATTGCACAGCATCCTCATGCAAAAAAGATTGCAGTGGTAGGGGGTGGGCAAAGCGCAGCAGAAATTTTTATGGATTTGCATCACCGCTCTCCTGTAACTGAGGTTGATTTGATTATGCGTGCACGTGCGATCAAACCATCGGATGACAGTCCCTTCGTCAATGAGATTTTCAATACCGATTTTACTGATTATGTTTTTAATAGCTCCGACCAGCAGCGTGCTGAAATTCTCAATGAGTTCTGGCATACCAACTATGCCGCACCTGATCTAGCCTTGATCGAACAAATCTTCAATGTGTTTTATCGGCAAAAAGTTTCCGGCACTGAACGGCATCGTTTTCTACGGCGTCATGAAATCAGCAGGGCAGTGTCCCAGCGTGACGGCATTCAGTTTGTCTTGCATGATTTGAATACGGATTGTGAGCGCACGGAAACATACGACGCAGTCGTGCTGGCAACGGGGTATGACCGTGATCATCACAAGTCTTTATTAGCACCAATCATGCCTTATTTCCGGGATTTAAAGGTAAACCGTCAATACCAATTGGGTAGCGTGCCCCATTTCAAACCTACCGTTTTTCTGCAGGGTGCCTGTGAATCGAGCCATGGTCTGAGCGATACCTTGCTATCAGTGACGGCCGTCCGCACCAATGAGATCGCACAAGCCCTGATTAGCACAGCTAACCAAACAGCAACCAGACAAGCAAAACGTGCAGTGTCTTCTGCACTCGCATATTAAGCAAAAGAATTTTTAACTGTAATTTTTAACTTCGTCATGAAAAAATCAATAAAAAGCAGCGCAAAGATCGATCCAAAGAAATTAATACTACTATTAGGTTTGCAATTTTCTGTATTGGTAACATCGATCAATAGCCATGCGCAATCCCAAGATGCTGACAAACCTGCAACAGCGAACAAACAGCAAACTGAAGCAGGCTCAGAGACAAGTGATGCTGAATCGAACCAATCAAATGTTACTGTTTTACCCACCATGACGGTCAAGGGCACAGCGACCAGCGATGGCTATGTTGCAAAAAGGAGCAGTTCAGGCACAAAAACAGACACACCGCTGATTGAGGTGCCACAATCGATTTCAGTGGTCACGCGCCGCGAGCTCGACGCACGCAACGTTCAGGAAATGACCGAGGCTTTGCGTTATGTTCCCGGCGTGGTTGTTGATCAGTTCGGCTTTGACGGACGTGGTTATGAATATTTGCTGATGCGCGGCTTCCAGGGACTGACAACCTCGCTTTTCCGTGATGGCTTGAGTATGGCCGCTCAGGGATTGTTTTTTAATTCCTTTATCACCGATACTTATGGGCTGGAGCGGATCGATGTGCTGCGTGGACCAACTTCAGTTACATTCGGCCGTGGCGACGCGGGTGGGGTCGTGAATCGTGTCACTAAACGTCCCAATGCAGACCCGATTCGTGAGATTGAACTACAGTATGGTAATTTTGACCGGAAACGGGTTGCTGCCGATTTAGGCTTTGCCAATAAAGATGGTACCTTGATGTTTCGTCTGGTCACACTAGGGCTCGATTCGGACACGCAGATCAGATATCCTAATACCGGTGGAGATCGGGCAGGGCTCAGACGTTTCTATATTGCTCCTTCAGTGACTTGGCGTCCGACAGTTGATACCACCATCACGCTCATGGGGGATGTGCTCAATAACCGCTCCGAATCATCGCCATTCTTTCTGCTTGCGCCAGATGGCAGCCGCACCAATGTGGTGCAAACTGACTTAGATTTTGTTAAATATGCGACCAATCAATCTTCTTTCAGCTACCAAATCGAGCATAATTTCAATGAGATCTTTACTGCGCGGCAAAATTTCCGCCATATGCAGCAAGATGGCGATTTTAATGAAATGTTTCGCGCTGGCTTCAGTGAGACACAGCCCACATTAATGCAGCGTACCGCAATCATGACCAAAGAGCGATTGACTCAAACTGTGATCGATACGCATATTCAGGCCAAGGTCAATACAGGGCCGTTCAATCATACCGCGTTAGCCGGTGTGGACTGGAATGTGACGAATGCATCCCTCAAGTTTCTTTCAGGAGAGGCGCCAGGTATCGATGTGTTTAACCCAGTGTATGGCATACCGATTCCCATACCAGGCAACTTGGATATAGATGCGAAACAAGAGATCAATCAGCTCGGCGTATATCTGCAAGATCAGGTCAGATATGGTGAGAACTGGATTCTGACATTGAGTGGCCGTTATGATAGGGTTGATACCAAGGATGCTGATTTTCTAAGTGCTACCAGAACCAAGGTTAGAGATAATGCGTGGACTGGACGCGCTGGCCTGACTTATCTTTTTGCCAATGGGATAGCGCCTTATGTCAGCTACTCACAATCATTTCTGCCGCTACCAGGACTTGATTCCAGCAATAGTCCTTTCGAGCCGACGCGTGGCACGCAATATGAGGCAGGTGTCAAATATCAACCGATAGGCGGAAGAAGCCTATATTCGGTGGCATTTTTTGATCTGACCAAAACTAACGTGCCCACGCCTGATCCCAACGATCCTTTCTTTCGCAGCAGGCAGACAGGTGAAGTCGGATCACGCGGGGTCGAGGTGGAAGCAAGGGCAGAACTGTTACGTGGTTTGAATTTTATCGGCTCGTTTACCTATCATGATGTCACTGTAACGAAAAGTAGTGATGTCGATAAAAATAAAATGCCGGTTCAGGTGCCCAAACTCCTGACCTCTGCCTGGCTGGATTATTCCTTTGGAAGCCTGGGAATAGAGTGGCTGCGGGGCCTTGGAATCGGTGGCGGTGTTCGTTATGTGGGGGAAATATTCAATGATTTGGAAAATACCAGTAAGACACCATCTTATACCTTGTTCGATGCGATGTTGCGCTATGATTATGGGCCCTGGATGTTTATTGTAAGTGCTAACAATATCTTTAATAAAGATTACGTTTCTTTCAACGATGTTGGCTCGAGGGTCTATCCTGGTTTGCAGCGAACAGTTGTGGGTACTTTGAAATTCCGATTCTAACTTTCTTGAGCTGAATGCAATCTTGATTGCCGGAATGCATTGTGCCGACCATTAAATGAGTCGTTCATTGAAATCGGATAACTTTAAGTGACTAGGGTACTTTTTGGAGTAACACTTTTTCTTATCCTAACGGGATGTAATATGTTGCCGCAGCGGCATATGCAGGAAGTGGGTGCTAAGATACCGGATCAATGGGCTGAAGGTGAGGCGCCCATTCAGTCTGTGCCGACACAGTGGCTGGAGACTTTTGGTGATCCCCAGCTGAGTCATCTGGTGGAGAGTGCACTTGCCAATAACTATGAACTGAAAGCAGCGGCAGCAAGAGTCGATGCGGCAATAGCGCAGGCTCGTATCGATGGTTCAGGTCGCTGGCCACAGTTTTTTTTCACTGCTGACCACGAGCAAATCCAGATCCGGGAAGCAGGTTTTGGTTCATCCAGATTTGGTGTATTTGAAGCGCTGTTCGGCTTGAGCTGGGAACTGGATGTGTGGGGACGGATACGTGATTTCCAGCAAGCTGCAGTACAGGAAGCAGATGCAAGCAAAGCTGATTATTACGGCGCGCGCCTATCTTTGGCAGCACGGGTGGCGCAGAGTTATTTTGAATTGGCCGAAGCAAAACTTCAGGCAGCAGTCGTTGAGCAATCAATCAAAGACCGGACCATCATCGTAAATTTGGTACGAGGACGTTTTCAACGCGGCCTGGAACGCGGGCTCGATTTGCGACTGGCGCTCACTGATCTGGCCAATGCGGAGGCGCAACTCAAGCAGGCGCGTAACAGAATTCAAACGATTACTCGCCAGTTGGAGATTTTATTGGGACGCTATCCGGCAGGAAATGAAATGAGCGTCTCAGCCTTGCTGCAATTGCCCGCGGGGATAGCTGCAGGTTTACCTTCTGAACTGCTGGAACGTAGACCAGATGTGGTGGCAGCATTTGATCGCCTGCAAGCAGCCGACTTTCGGACAGCCAGTTCTAAAAAACTGCGCCTGCCGCGCATCACGCTGACCGCCAGTGGCGGTACGCGCAGCAGCGAGCTGGCTGAGCTGATCGATCCCAAGGCAGCGGCCTGGAATGTATTTGCCGGACTCATGCAGCCTTTGTTTACCGGCGGACGTATTCAAGGCGAAATTTTCCGCAGTCAGGCGCGCGCAGAGGAAATGCTGAATTTTTACAAAAATACCGCACTTAACGCTTTCCGCGAAGTGGAACAAGCGCTGGCAGCGGAAGAGTGGTTACGGCAAGAAGAGGCATCTCTTAAGAAAGCGGTAGAACAAACCGAATCCAGCCGGAGATTGGCTGTTTATTCTTACCGTAACAACCTGATTGACATTCTTACCTTACTTGACAGCTACCGTAGCACACTCAATGCGCAGAGTGCTCATTTGTCTGTCAGCCGGCAATTGCTCAGCAATCGCATTAATCTTTATCTGGCACTGGGCGGGAATGTATGACGAGGTTGATGTGGTGACATTAAAGCAGCATTTGATCGCTATTTCTCTATGAAAACACGCCGGCAATTACTCATCGCACTAGTGATTGCGATGACGGGAGGATTGGCCGCTTTGGCCATTGTTGACTCGCCGCCGCAAACCGAGCAGCAGGAAGATATCGTTGCACCGCCTTCGGTCCAAGTCATCAGGGTAAAACCTGAACGGTTGCGCATGGATGTTCGCTCGCAAGGGCGTGTCATGGCGCAAACAGAAATAGACCTAGTTAGCGGCGTGTCAGGCAATATCATCAAAATTTCACCTGCTTTTGTCAGCGGCGGATTCTTCAAGAAAGGAGACTTACTGGTTTCGATCGATCCGGCAGAATATGACTTGCGGGTTGCGCAAGCACAAGCCAGGGTAATGGAAGCTCAATACCAGTTGACACGGGAGGAAGCGGAAGCGGAGCAAGCGCGTGATGAATGGGAGCATCTCGGGCAGGGAGAACCTAATCCACTCAGTTTGAGGATCCCGCAACTTAAAGAGAAAAAGGCAAAGCTGGCGGCCGAACAAGAAGAATTGAAAAATGCCCGCTTATTGCGGCAACGCACAGATATCCGCGCACCTTTTAATGGCCGGGTGCGTAATAAGGAAGTGGGGATAGGGCAGTATCTGAACAGCGGGGCGGTATTAGGAAAAATATACAGCAGTGATCTGGCTGAGGTGCGCCTGCCATTAAGCACGCACGAACTTGCCTTCATCGATTTTTCAGACTTGCCCCACCGTGCTCAATCCGCGAAAGGGGCGCCTGTAAGACTGACTGCAAATTACCAGGGGCAACAGCAAAGCTGGCTAGGTCATATCGTGCGCAGTGAAGGCGTGGTTGAGCAAGATACCGGTATGGTAGTGCTGGTTGCGCAAATTCCGGATCCATTCGGTCTTGGCGCAAAAAAATCTGATCCATCGGGTACCAAATCGTCTGTTGCCAGTTTACCGCTGGGTTTGTATGTAGAAGCCAGCATCGAAGGGCGTTGGTTCGATGATTTGGTTATTCTGCCTGCCAGTGCATTACGCAAAAATAATCAGGTGGTGATTGTTGATCAGGACCAGCGATTACGTTTTCGCACCGTGGAAGTGCTTAGGAGAGAACGCGAGCGAGTGATCATTAAAGCAGGATTAAATGTGAGTGAACGTGTGCTTGTCGCTGGCCTGCATCATCCGGTTGAGGGAATAGAAGTTATACCTACTGAGCTTGTTCCATGAAGCTGATTATCTGGTTTGCCCGGAATCCTATCGCCGCCAATTTTCTGATGTTGATTATTATCGCGGGTGGATTGATGGGGCTAACCGTGTCCAAGCGCTACACTGTTCCCCCTGCGCCACAAAATCAACTGAAAATCGAGATTGCCTATCCTGGCGCAGGGCCTGCCGAAGTGGAACAAGCGCTATGTATTCCGATTGAGGAAGCTATCCATGATCTGGAAGGCATCCGGCATATCAATGCCATTGCCAGCCAGGCAGAATGCGAAATCATCGTTGAGTTTGATCCGGCGATTGATGCGACTCGCTTCCAGTCCGCCGTGCAGGCCAGAATGGATCGCATTACGTCTTTTCCGAAAGAAGCTGAGAAGCTGAAAATTCAGGAAATGAAAATTGGCACATCTGCAGTAACCATCATGGTGCATGGTGAAGTGGATATGCTGGCCCTGCTGCGGCAACGCGATCGATTGCAGGCCATGCTGAGCAAGCATCCGGATATCGGATTACTGACGCCTTGGCCGCAGCTTCCCTATGAAATATCGATTGAAATCACAGAATCGGATTTACGCCGCTATGCACTGACCTTTGAGGAAATCGCCGAGGCTATACGGGCTGCATCCAATAACATCCCGGCAGGAGAGCTTAAAAAAACCGATGGCAAGTTGCTGCTGCGAAGCAAGAATCAGGCTATGACTGTGGCTGATTATGCTGCAATCAATCTGCGCTCTGAACCATATGGTGCGCACCTGCAACTTGGTGATATTGCGCAGATTCGTGAGACGGTGAGTGAAAAAGATTTCCTGGCAAGAATCGATGGCAAGCTGGCTGCGCAACTCTTTGTCAAGTCAAAAGACCGGATTGTGACAACGGTCGAAGCAGTCAATGAAATCATTGAGGCATTCCGTCCTGGCCTGCCTGATGGGATTGACATTTCGACATGGGATGACTGGTCAAAATATTATAAACATAATATGTCCATGTTGTGGGAAAACGCAGTATCAGGGTTTATTCTGGTCTTTCTGATACTGATGTTTACCATGCGGTTTTATCTGGCGTTATGGGTGAGCAGTGGTATTTTGATATCACTGTTGGGAGCCCTCTGGCTGATGCCGATGCTGGGAATTTCGCTAAATACCTATTCGATTGCCGCTCTGATTCTTATCCTGGGTGTGCTGGCAGATGACGCGATTGTGGTAGGTGAGAATATTTACACGCATCAGCAGCGAGGACGTCCCGGTTTATCGGGAGCAATCAGTGGAACGCTTGAAGTGGCACCATTAGTGGTGTTGATGGTGTTGTCTACCATGATTGCTTTTGTTCCCGGCCTTTTTTTGCCGGGGCTCAGCGGTTATCTGATGTACAACATATCTCTGGTGATTATTGTAACTTTGGCATTTTCCATGCTGGAGGCACTCCTGATTTTACCCTCCCATTTGGCAATCAGCGCTACCTCACCAGCACCGCGTCGTATCTGGTCAGTTGCAATTGGTTCTGTTCAGGAGCGGGTTGATAGTGGATTGCAATGGTTTATTGATTGTGTCTATGCGCCACTACTGAAAGTACTGTTGCGGTTCCGCTATATCACGCTTTCAATGTTTTCCATTATCTTACTGATTACCGCTGCGCTTGTTTTTTCCGGACGCATTCACAGCGTGATGGAGGCGCCCGTCAACGATTATTATTTGTTTGCCATTCTCCAGCTCCCGCCGGGCACCCCGTTTGAAGAAGTTGATTATCAGGTAATGCGGCTGGAGCGCATTGCCAATGAAATGCGCGCCGAGCTAAACACAGAATTCGGAATCGATGTATCGACTCAATTGAAGGATAGTTTTCAGCACATTATTGCTGTTAGCGATGACAATTCCGGATTTGTGGATATCGAAATTGCGATTGATGAACGTATCCGTTCCAGAATGGATGAGATTAAAAGGCAATGGCAGGAGCGCTTTGGTGAGCTTCCTGCTGGTGCAACGCTGTCTTTCCAGACTTTCTGGCCAAGAGATCTTGGCATGCCAACCACGCATTCTGCAAAAGCCATTGAACTGAAATTGGTTGCTGCAGACGTTGCGCTACAAAGCGCCGTCGGTGAAATTCTTAAAGCCAAGCTTTCTTCTTATGCCGGCGTACATAGCGTGACGGGTTCCATGCAGGCAGGTAAATCCGAGTTGCGCCTCAAGCTTAAGCCCGAAGCAGCACTCCATGGACTAACAATGCAAAGTTTAGGTGAGCAAGTTCGCCATGGGTTTTTTGGACTGGAGGTACAGCGCTTCTTTTTGGATCGGGATGAAGTCAGGGTGATGCTGCGCTTTCCTGCCGAGCACCGCCGTTCTCTGGATGATTTATATCGCATGCCGGTCAGACTGGCCAATGGCAGCACTGTTCCATTCGCCACAGTAGCGGAAGCTGAATATACCCCGGGTTTTGCCAGCATTACCCGGCAGAATCGGGAACGGATTCAATTAATCAGCGCGGATGTCTTTAAAGGAGAGGCTAACACTGAAGCTATTCTTGCTGATTTGCGGGCAAATGTGATTCCCGGGCTGGAAGCGCAATATCCTGGGCTCAGGATCGAGCCAGGCCAAACCCGGCAAAAGCAAGAGGAGGCAATGTCTGATCTATGGGGTTATGGCGCGCTGGCCTTATTGGGAATTTACGCGCTGCTGGCGGTGCCGCTGCGTTCCTATTTGCAACCGCTGATCATTATGCTGGCTATTCCATTTGGTTTTATCGGTGCAGTTGTGGGTCACTTGTTGCTGAAAATTCCTTTATCGCTGGAATCTTATGTAGCATTATTTGCTGTGGGAGGAGTTGCCATCAACGATAGTCTGATATTGATTGCGAAAATCAATGAAATTCTCCAGAAAAATGCATCGATTTATAAAGCGGTAGTTTTGGCAGGGAAGGCACGTTTCCGTGCAATATTTCTAACCACAGCAACTACCGTTATGGGATTGCTGCCGCTCATCAGCGAGCAAAGTTCAGATGCGGAAAAACTCATGCCTATGGTAATTACGCTTGCGTTTGGAATATTTTTCTCATCGCTGGTGACTTTATTGCTGGTGCCCGTCAGTTGTGTTGTTTTAAAAAAAGTATCCAGCCAGAAGAATATGCATAAACTGATAGGTGGATTCTCTAGTTGAAATCTTGGAAAAAAATGATATGTCGCCATTATTGCTGAAACAGCTCTGGCATACGCCGTTGGCGAATGCCTCCGATCAGGAAATTGTCTACCGTGATCAACTGCGCCTCAGTTACCGCCAGGTATATGCGCGGATTAGTCAGTTTGGTGCTGCATTGGCAGCTTCTGGTTTTCGCCGGGGGGAAGTGATCGCAGTCATGGATCACGACAGTCACCGTTATCTCGAATGTTATTTCGCCATACCGATGTATGGTGCGGTCATGATGACGGTCAACACCAAGCTGACGCCGGCACAGATTGCTTATACCTTGAATCATTCGGGTGCGTCCATGGTGCTGCTGCACGCCGATTTCATTCCGGTGATCGAAAATATCCGCACCGAATTATCCAACATACAAAAATTCATTGTCATGGCAGATGGCGCGCCGCTGCCGTCAACCTCGCTACAATTTGCTGACGAATACGAAAGCTGGCTGGCAGACCGGATTGATAATGATTTTGGTTTTGCTGATTTTGACGAAAATACGCGCGCGACGGTTTTCTATACTACCGGCACTACCGGCGCACCCAAAGGAGTTTACTATACGCACAGGCAACTGATGCTGCACACGCTTGCGGCAGGCATGGCATTAACTGCACCAGCAGCGCGGCAACGGTTTCATTGTGAAGACGTCTATATGCCGCTGACACCGATGTTTCATGTACATGCCTGGGGTATCCCTTATATTGCTACGCTGCTTGGTGTGAAACAGGTTTATCCAGGACGTTATGCCCCCGATATGCTGCTGAAACTGATTCGGGATGAACACGTTACTTTTTCGCATGGCGTTCCCACCTTATTGAGAATGATACTGACCGCAGCACAATCATCCAGTGTGGATCTTCGTGGCTGGAAGGTCGTCGTTGGTGGATCGGCGTTACCGCAAGCACTGGCTAAACAGGCGCTGGAAATGGGGGTCGATTGCTTCTCCGGCTATGGTTTATCCGAAACTGCCCCCATTTTGACCCTGGCGCAATTGAATGAATGCAGCAGCGCGCAAGATCAGCTAGCGGATGATGCACTAGCTACCTTATGTTGCGCCGGACGCGCCATACCACTGGTGGATTTACGGATTGTCGACGATACGATGCGCCCGCAGCTTCATGATGGGCACAGCAGCGGTGAAATTGTCGTGCGCGCACCCTGGCTGACGCAGGGGTATCTTGATCATGCTGAAGCCAGTGCAGCGCTCTGGCAAGGCGGTTATCTGCATACGCAGGATATCGGCGCCATTGATCGGAATGGCTATTTGCGCATTACCGATCGCCTGAAAGATGTCATCAAAGTTGCTGGCGAATGGGTGTCGTCACTGGAATTGGAAAACGCATTGACCTTGGTTACCGGTATCAAGGAAGTCGCCGTGATCGGTGTGCCGGATAAGCGCTGGGGTGAGCGTCCGCTAGCATTGCTGGTAGTGGATAAAGCTTTGTTTAGCGAGTCGGCTGCGCATGACCAAATGCGCTCATCAATCGAGTGCGGCTCGATTTCAAAACACGCGCTGCTGACGCAATTTAAACAGGTTGATACCATCGCCAAAACCAGTGTCGGCAAAATCGATAAAAAAGCCTTGCGTGCTGAGCACGCTGCTACGCCTTAAGCAATCTGTATTTCCAGATCCTCATCAACAAGCATGAACGGATTTCATCAGATAACCAGCTTTAATTGAGAAAATCAACATGAAAATTCGATCCATGCCGCGTGCATTGTGGCCCATATTATGGGCAGTGCTATTGCTATGTGCTTGCCAGTCCGTTCCGCCACCTGCACAAATCCATGACGGTCCAGAAATTTTGTGGGATAGCTGGGGTGTACCGCATATCATTGCCCCTAAAGATAGTGATGCCTTCTATGCATTTGGCTGGGCGCAAATGCGAAGTCATGCGGATTTACTGCTCAAACTCTATGCCGTCGCACGTGGACGTGGTGCAGAAATTTTTGGTGAAAGTTACCTGCCTGCGGACCGGTCTGTACGGATATTGGGTATTCCTGCGTTGGCCAAAAAATGGTATCTGGAACAAGATGCTGCTTTCCGCACCAATCTGGATGCATTTGCAGCCGGCATCAATGATTTTGCTCGTCAGTATCCGGAGACTATTTCCGATACAGTTAGGGCAGTGCTGCCGGTGACGCCGCAGGATGTTATTGCGCACACCACACGTGTGATGACCGTTTTTATTGCCGGCACCTCTGAATGTGGTGCGGTATTGCCGGGCTTCGGCTTTTCTGATCAACCGGTTGCCTCGAATGGCTGGGCGCTGGGTTCTTCCTATTCTGCCAGCGGTAATGCCATGTTACTGGCTAACCCGCATCTGGATTGGCACGGATTGGAGACGTTCTATGAGTCACACTTCCTGCTGCCAGACGTTAATCTTTATGGCACAGCGCTGGTAGGCTCTCCGGTTCTACAGATAGCTTTTAACGATCACCTCGGCTGGACGCATACCGTCAATACCATGGATGGCTGCGATCTCTATCAATTGAAGCGGGCAGGGCCTGCGCTGGATGATGGTTATTTGCTGGATGGATTGGCACAGTCCTTTGATACCACTAGCGAAATCATTCAAATCCGCCAGCAGAACGGCAGCGTGACAAGTGAGTCTTTGCTCATCCGCCGGGCCAAACAGGGGCCGGTAATCGAGATGGATGAGCAGATGCTGGCGGTGCGCTTTGCTTTGTTGGAAATGCCACTGCTGGCTGGCATGAACCGGCAATGGTGGGAAATGGGGCATGCGCGCAACCTGGAAGAGTTCCAGCATGTGCTGCAGGGTCAGCATTTGCCCTTATTCAATGTGGTTTATGCTGATGCGGACAAGCATATTATGCTTGTCTTCAATGGCATTATTCCCGTGCGAACGATGGGTGATGTAGCATTCTGGCGAGCACCTGTCTCTGGAGATGATTCGAATCTGATCTGGAGCAGGACGCATTCCTACGCGGATCTGCCCAAAGCGATTGATCCCGCCAGTGGTTGGGTGCAAAATTCCAATGGCGCACCTTGGTACATGACGCTGCCTTTTCTGGACAAAAGTCGTTATTCCCCTAACATCGCAGCTGATGTGACCAATAACCGCGAGTTGCGCGGATTGCAGATACTGAACGCACACCAGCAGATGAGCTACGCCGAATTAATTGCGGCCAAACATTCGACACATGCACTGATTGCTGATCAATTGCTCGATGAATTGATCGCTGCTGCGCGCGGGAGTGATAGCCGCCTGCTGCAACAGGCGGCCGATGTGCTAGATCGCTGGGATCGTCAATATCTGGCAGAAAGCCAGGGAGCATGGCTTTTCGGCGCTTGGTTTGAGAAATGGCTGGAAAGAACGATTGCCAAAGCTACTGCTGCCGATCCTGATTATAGCTTTACTCCTGCCCAGCTTGTCGGCAGTCTTTTCTATGCACAACCTTTTGATGCGACCGCACCATTGACAACGCCACATGGTCTGGCGGATATACCGTTGGCGCTACTGGCCTTGCAGGATGCTGCAGGTAAGTTGCAGGCAACTGCAGGTGCACTCGATGTGGCGTGGGGTGAGATCGCTCGTCTGCGCCGCGGCAGGATTGATTTGCCTGGTAATGGTGCTGGCACTGCATTAGGTGTTTTTCGTGAAATTGTTTATGAGCCGGATGAAGATGGCAAACTTAAATCATCCTCAGGTGATACTTATATCGCTCTGGTTGAATTTTCACAGCCTGTGCGCGCTCAGGTGCTGACAACCTATGGTAATGCCAGTCAGCACAATATTTTCGAGATAGGGGATCAATTACCGCTGGCCGCCAAGCAGCAACTTCGTCCTGCTTGGCGTACGCTGGACGAGATTGAAGCAAATCTGGCAATACGCGAGATCTTGCGGCGCTAGTGGCAAAATTAGCGAAGCGCTGCTGACGGTTAATGTTGCCTCAGCTGAGCTGTCAGCTGAGGCTATAGATTGAATAATTTCCAGGTTAGAAACTGTTTGGAAACTCCTGTTTTAAGCTAGTCTCCTCAACATAATACGAATCATAGCGATGTAAACCCAAGTTTCGTCGGTACGCATGAGACGTTCGTAGCTTTTACTGAGTCGACGTGAAT
>NZ_JAGFJM010000044.1 GCF_024102715.1 Nitrosomonas communis | reverse complement strand
GCATATTCACCAGACCTTAACCCCATTGAGCACAAATGGGCACAAGCCAAAGCAATCAGAAAACAACAAAACCAAACCGTTGAGCAACTCTTTAAAATTGAATCATTTTATGTGACGTAGGCTATAGCGCTGTTCGTAAAGCAAGACAGGCATCACGATCGGTTCGGCTGTAACTGAGAAAGATTGGCTGGGACACTTGCTATCCTTTAAAAGTTTTCAGTCAGATAGGTGCCGAGTTTTTCAACGGCCTGTTAATGTGTCAATCATCACGTTCTGGTTGGAAAACATTGGTAGACATCAAAACTGCGTCTTCCTTCATTGATTTCCGAAACAGGAACAATCGTGTCGCCGTTAATCAGAGCCGCTTCATTACGTGCCAGATCTGCAAGTTCACCTGCAACTTTTTCTGGGTCACGTTCAAACACTATTTGACTGACTACTTTAGTTTGAACTCTTCCTAGTTTTTTGCATGGCTGGACTGTTCTGGCTGAGTGCACCAAGCGCACGCCTTCGCCTTTCGAAGTAACCTTGACCCATGTACAGGAAGACAATATTAAACAGCTACATACAGCAATAAGGATTTTTTTCATGACACAATCGGTTATTGGCAAAAAATTTTATGGAATAGTTTTATGGAATAGTTTATTTGTTTTGATCCGGGGAGCTTTGTATGTCTTGATAGAATCTGCCAGGCTGCCGTTGAGAAACTGCCTATACCCTTCATTCTTACGATTGCCCCGGGTGCTGAATAATGCCATACATGGAAGAATGATAGCTAATGCAATTTAAAGGGCGGGCCGTTGCGTGAGCATACTATCCAGTCCGATACAGCAACCTTGTCTGAGTGGGTGGCCGCCATGGTGCGCTGCTTCTTATCCACTCTATCGTGCTCATCCCAGTCAAACCTCGAAATTACGTAAACAATTACATTAAAATAAATATCTTAAGCAAGAATTTGCCAGATTCCGGATAATTTGCTGAATGATATGAAATTTGCTGACTGCACTCTTCTCTTCACTTCTATTCAGGTAACGATTTGAACATCCTCTTCCTTACCCATAGCTTCAACAGCCTGGCGCAGCGTTTGTTTATCGAATTGACGCGCTGCGGACATGATATCTCGATTGAGTTCGATATCAGTGATGCTGTCACGGAACAGGCCGTTGAGTTATATCGTCCTGATCTCGTGATTGCGCCTTTTCTCAAGCGCGCCATTCCCGAAACAGTCTGGCGTAGCAAACCCTGTTTTGTGGTGCATCCGGGCATCGTCGGCGATCGCGGGCCTGCAGCGCTGGATTGGGCGATCATGCATGAGCATCGCACGTGGGGGGTGACAGTGCTGCAGGCTAATGGTGAAATGGACGCAGGCGATATCTGGGCATCCGCAACGTTTCCGATGCGCTTTGCCAGCAAAAGCAGCCTGTATCGCCATGAGATGACCGAAGCGGCAGTCAAGGCTGTTTTGGCTGCGGTAGCGCGTTTTACGTCGGGCTCCTATCAGCCGATGCCGCTCGACTATACGCGCCAGGAGGTAGTAGGAAGATTACATGCACCAATGCGCCAGCTCGATCGCGCGATCGATTGGCAACGGGATGATACCCATGCTGTTTTGAAGAAGATCTATGCGGCAGATGGCTTTCCCGGCGTACTCGATATGCTCTATGGTTCCCTCTATTATTTGTTTGATGCCTGCGCAGAAACAGAACTGCGCGGCAATCCGGGTACAGTCATTGCACGCCGCAATGACGCGATTTGCCGGGCAACGGTGGATGGGGCGGTATGGATCGGCCACCTGAAGCGCAAAAGTGATACAGAACCGACGCTCAAATTACCGGCCACCGTGGTATTGCAAGAACAGCTAGCGGATGTGCCGGAGATGCCGCCTGAATCGTTGCCCACACGCTGTCATGATGGCCATACCACTTACCGCGATATCTGGTTCGAACAGAAAAATCAGGTCGGCTATCTGCATTTTTCGTTTTACAATGGCGCGATGAGCAGCACGCAATGCGAGCGGCTACGTGCAGCGTATCTGACTGCCAGTCAAAGTGATGTGCGTGTGATCGTGCTCATGGGTGGAGCAGATTTCTGGTCGAATGGCATTCATCTCAATTCGATCGAGCAGGCGGCCAGTCCGGCTGATGAATCCTGGCACAATATCAATGCCATGAACGATCTGGCGCAAGCCATCATCACCAACTGCCGCCAGCTTACCCTGGCAGCATTGCAGGGCAATGCGGGCGCCGGAGGCGTGTTTTTATCGCTGGCAGCCGATAGAATCTATGCGCGCAAAAGCGTCATATTGAATCCGCATTACAAGAGCATGGGTAACCTGTATGGCTCGGAATACTGGACTTATCTGTTGCCCAAGCGGGTCGGCGAAAAGAAGGCCAGAGAGTTGACGCACAACCGCTTGCCGATTGATGCGCTGGAGGCGCAGCAAATCGGCTTGATCGATGATTGTTTCGAACTGAACCATGCCGATTTCCGCAAGCAAATCGAACAGATGGTGGAACAACTGGCGGCAAGCCCGGATTATGTCCGTTTGCTTGCAGGCAAATGCGAGCGCCGGGCACGGGATGAACAAACCAAACCGCTGGCGCATTATCGGGCAGAGGAGTTGCGCCAGATGCAACTCAACTTCTATGGTTTTGATCCCAGCTACCATGTTGCGCGCTATCATTTCGTGTACAAAATCCCTCATGCCTGGACGCCGCTTTATCTTGCCCGGCATCGACGGATTTTGAAAACAAGATCAAAATAGTTATTTTGAAGCTGGCAGCGGTTTTCAGTGTGAAATTTCCTGTGATAAGCTGGCAGCAGTTGCTCGTAAATCGTTGCAGTAAAACCTGACCGTTCGCGGTGAGCTTATCGAACCGCTAGGCCATTGACATTGGCCTTCGACGGGCGCAGGTCAAACGGTGTTTTTATCGAGGTGTTATGCAACGATCTGCGAGCTTTCCGCAAATTGAATGGAGGACTAAAAAATGCATCATTTTCACCAGTACGCTCGCATTCTTTTATTGATCAGCGTATTGCTGTTCAAACCATCAACCGTGTTCGCTGCGACGGATAATGAATCCAGCGATTCCTTTCCGCTGCAGCGCTTTCTTGATCTCGAAATCGAGGGTATTTCACTGAATACATTGCCAGAGGATATTCCGGTCATACTGGAAGCGGCCGGCTATGCTCAGGCCGGGAATGCGACTTTCATCAAGCAAACGCCTCTAGCAGGAGGACGAAGAACGCTTTACCGAATTGAACTGGAAGACACGCCCGGCCATCGCAGGATTACCTATTACCGGGAAGAAGGCGGCGGCAGAAACAAAAGTTCAGTAGAAAAAAACAAGCCTATTCCTGACAATGAAGCGGTCTGGGCCAAAGCGATTTATGAACTGGCTTGTTTGCAGGTGATGGATGAAATTAAGCAGGCGCGTGCCTGCCAGCCAGTGGTTGACTGGGAGATCCGTTTCGGTGAGGGCAACTTTTTGAGTATTTCAGCTAATGCGAGTGCCCAAGTTGATGCAACAGGTACAAACACCATGCTGGGGGTAACATATATCAAAAAATAATCAGATCGGTCATGACAAGGATCCATAGCTTTGCCCCGATAGCGGATGAGCATGCCAAGATTCTCATTCTTGGCAGCATGCCGGGGCAGGCATCGCTAACAGCGGGGCAATATTATGCGCATAAGCAGAATGCCTTCTGGCGAATCATGGCTGAACTGCTCGCGTTTGATCCCGCAATACCTTATGCCGGCAAGGTGCAGGCATTGAGATCGGCGCATATTGCATTATGGGATGTGCTTCACTCCTGCAGAAGAAACGGCAGTCTGGATTCGATGATTGAAGTTGAAACGCAGATAGCCAACGATTTTGCAGTTTTTTTCCATGCCCATCACAACATCACGCATGTTTATTTTAACGGGACCAAAGCAGAAACCTGTTTTAAACGGCTAGTCGCACCTAAGATTGAAAGCGATATATTTCATTACTGCCGGCTACCTTCAACCAGTCCGGCGAATGCTTCGATCCCTTTTGTGCGTAAGCTTGAAGCCTGGCGTGCAATTCTTAGGCCTTTGCACGCTGGAGCGGCGCAAAATCCAGATTGCGTCAATGCGAGCACGGCAGGATATTGCTTGCGTTAAAGCGTGCTTCCCAAGAGTTGTTTTTTCTGAATGCTTGAATTTCATTGCTGCGATATTTGTAGACCAGCGCCATCTTCACCTGGTAAGCCAGATCGGAATCAGCATCAGCAATGAAGATGCCGGCTTGTCCTTGCCGCCGCGCCATTTCGCCAAAGCATGTTGACAGGATAGGTAGTCCTATTGCCCGGTATTCATAGTATTTGATGGGATCAATCGAGGAGGTGAGATCGCTGTGCTTGAATGGGATCAGGCCAATCGAGAATGTCTGCATCAGACTGATCGCAGTTGCATGATCACAGGCTGGCAGCAAGCTGATATTGCTGGGTAATGGCTCAGGAACCGATGTATAGACCGGGCCAATCAAATGGATATGCAAGGATGCGTTGGCTTGGGCCAGCGCGAGCACAAACGGCCAGTCAAACCAATGGCCAATCGTGCCGAGATAGCCTAGAACCAGGTCTCCTGATTGTCTCCTGCTGGCGTTGACGGGGGGGAGCGCGTCTACCGTACACGCATTGTGCACTATTGTCAGTTTGGCACGATAGGCAGCGAACCGCTCTGCCAGCGTGGTCGAAGAGACCGAGATGCGCGAGACGCGATCGGCAATGCTTTGTTCCCGGCGTGCCATGGCTGTTCTCGAAATGCCTCGGTAAAAAGCCGGGAAATTATCCATGGCATCATAAAAAGAAGCGGCAGCAGGATGCTGGCTGAGTACCTGGAGTGCCAGTTCGGAAGGCTTGCCAATGCCTAGCAGTGTGTCGCCAGTTTGCATGAATTGACGAATAGTCCGCAGGATATCACGCCACAGCCAGTGGGAAATAAAACACGCGCCTGGCAAGGGTTCTATCGGCAACAGAGGGGGGCATATAATGGTCAGCCAGTCCGGGGTATTGCCTGTGGCTGTTTGAGCAGCGGTAAAGAATTTAGCGGTTTTGATTCTTCTGAGATCTGTCCACATCGGCAAGCGTGTCGGATAAGGGTCTATCCACAACACGCGTCCGCCATGGTGGCGATGAAACCATTCCACAAATTTGTGGGGACGCTGTACAAAACTATTCCATGGCAACGGAGAAAGATAGACCAGTTGCATCAGCTAAAATGCTCTTTTAGCACGTTGACGATGCGTTCAGCAGCGTGGCCATCGCCATAAGGAGATATCCCCTTCGCCATCGCCTGGTAGATGGTGGTGTCATCCAGCAGGTGTTGTGTTGCTTGCATGATGTGGTCGACATGAGTTCCCACCAGTTTTGCAACGCCCTGTTCGATCGCTTCGGGGCGTTCTGTTTCGTCGCGTAACACCAGCACAGGTTTGCCCAGGGCAGGTGCTTCTTCCTGTATGCCTCCTGAATCAGTCAAGATCAAATAAGATCGTTTGAGCGCTGCGACGAAATGAACATAATCCAGTGGGGCGGAGAGATGAATATTAGGCTTGTTTGCCAGCAGCTTGTTAACGATATCGGTCACGTTAGGGTTGGGATGGACCGGGAAGAGAAAGTCGACATCTGGATTTTTCTGCGCAAGTGCCTGGATGGCAAGGCAGATATGACGTAACGGTTCACCAAAATTTTCACGGCGGTGAGCAGTGATCAACACCAGTCGCCTATCTGGCTCAATCTGAAGGGGAAGAGTGATATTTCGGGCGGCTATAGTTAGCAGCGCATCGATGACGGTATTACCCGTAATAAAAATTTTTTCATCAGCGACGCCTTCGCGGAGCAAATTGTGGCGCGAACCCTCAGTCGGTACAAAGTGCCAATGCGCCAATTTCCCGGTAATGACACGATTAGCTTCTTCTGGAAAAGGGTTGTTGATATTCCAGGTACGCAGACCTGCTTCAACATGACCCACTGGAATACCCTGATAAAAGCAGGCCAATGCAACCGCCAGGACGGTGGTGGTATCACCTTGCACCAATACGGCATCGGGCTTCTCAGCCAGCAATACGTCATCCAGATCCAGCAACAGCCGCGCAGTCAGGGTCGTCAACGCTTGATTGGGCCGCATGATATTCAGGTCGATATCGGGCTCAATGCCGAAAACATTCAATACCTGATCGAGCAGATGGCGGTGTTGTGCTGTGGCCAGAACGCGTAAATCGACCCAAGGTTCATTTTTCAATGCTTGGATGACAGGTGCCATCTTGATGGCTTCGGGGCGCGTGCCTACGACGCAGATGATCTTCTTGTCATTATCTGTATTCATGAGGTTCCCACTTGCCCCATTTGGACTCATAGTAAGTTTTGTTTTTTTTGAATAAAGCTTGTCTTTCGGCATCATGAATCTTGTTAAACGATGCCGAAAGATGGTGATGAATAAAAACATCTTCTGCACACACAATGCGCAAGCCAAGGCGCTCAATTCGTCGGCAGTAGTCGTCGTCTTCAAAAAACCCCCGACCGAAATTCTCGTCTAGCAGACCAACCTCCTCAAATACCTTGCGTGGAAACATCACACAAAAGAAAGCGGCTGTTCGCAGTGGCATATGCTGGCCCATATGAGCAACCGTGTAGGCAAGCGCAACCGGCAGCATGTCTTCCTGTCCATTGTAAGCGATATCGATCTTGGCTTCGTTTCCGATGTTGTTAGTCACCGAACCGATTAGCCCGATAGTGGGATCAGCCTGTAAATGTCTTAACATCGTCAGAAGCCAGCCCGGTGTGACGATGGTATCGTTGTTGAGCAATACCAAGTAGTCGCCGCTTGCAGCTTGCAGGCCGATATTGTTTCCTTTGGCGAAACCATAATTTTTGTCATTCAGTATCAGCCTGACATGCATTGTGCGTTGCTGGAGTTCCCTCAGATAATCAGGGGTACCATCAGTCGAAGCATTATCAACTACGATAATTTCAATATTGGGGTAGTCGCTCCAACGTAATAAACTGTTCAGGCATAGCTTCGTGAGAACAAGATTGTTATAGGTTAGTACGACGATGCTGATTTTTGGTAGTGGGATCATCCGTATTGCCTCAGTGAGCGCATTTACCCGGTGGTCCCAGGTCTGCTCGCGCGCAAATTGCCTGCGTTGCTGGTGAATGGATTCGTCATCAGCGGATCGGAGGCAGTCAGATACTTTACGGATAAACTCATCTCGGTCAGCGGCACGATGTACCATGTTGCCAAATTGTGAAATTTCGGGAAGGTCCGTACAAACAATGGGCTTACCAGCAGCCAGGTATTCGTAAACTTTGACAGGGTTGGTCGCAAGTGTCAGGGGAGAAATCAGGAAGGGCAACAGACACACATCAAAGGCATGGAGGTAATAAGGTAACCGCGCGTAGGGCACTTCTCCAGTGAAGACAATATTGGGAATCGTTTTTACCGCCTCGGCTGCTTTGATGGTGTCGTTGCCTACCAGTAGTATCAATATCGTTGGTTCCGCCTGGGCGATGGCACGAATCAAGTCGAGATCAAACCACTCGGCGATCGCACCATAATAGCCGATGATTTTGCGTCCTTTGGTGTCACTATAATGTTCAGGAGGAGGATTCGCAAAGTGCTCAAATTCGCTGGCGTTACGAATCACTACGCAATTTGGGTTGTAATTTCGTGCATAGTTTTCCAGCCAGGTGGAAGTTATGACCACCAGATCGGATTCTTGCAGCATCTTTTTTTCGGTTTCTATTAATTTTTCTGGCACATTGCCAAACCCTTCGTGATGATCCATGCAATCGTAGACGCGCAAGGTATTGGGTAAGCGTACTGCCAGCGAATACCAGTAAGCATGCTGCACCAATGACACGCTCGATATTGCGGCAAAATCCATCAGGAATTTCGCCATTCCCTGCTCAATCATTGCAAAGTGTCTTGCAGAAGGAGGTGCAAAGTAAATTGCTGGTGCACCTGCTACGTGAAGTTTGATTTGATAAAGCTCGTGCAATGGATCCAGCCGTTCAATGGCATAGCCAGATCTGGTGGAATCGATAAAGTGATTGCTAAAGAAGAAAACGCGTCTGCCGGTTCTAGCCAAATACTTTGCCAGGTGTTGCGGGCGCTGGATACGGAAATGCCAGTCGATGACAGAGAAGATAAAATAATCTTGTCTACTATTGACGCACCCTCCTTCGATCAGCGCAGCCAAATTGGCAGTTAACGATTTTATGTCACTGGGGCTAATTGGGTAGATTGAGTGAAAGGGGACTGCTCTATTGCTGGATTTAAGATGGAGAAGCTTGACCAAGTTGGTCTTCAACTTGTGTTTTGTTGCCAAATTAAGTGGTAAGGTGCGGTAACATGCTTTCGCAAATTTGAGAAGATACTTTTTTGTTCCGTAACGAAAGGGGTATGTGTCCATTTTCTGTGCCCAGTCCGATAGGCGTAATGTTTCCTCGCGTTCAAGGGATTGCATCATTTGCAATTCTTTAAGCAGTTTTTCCTTGTCAGTCACAGTATGCTTGAGGTCAGAAATGTGCTTATCGCGTTCTGCGACTTCCGCTAACAGGTTGGCGATCTGCTTTTCTTGCTGAGTGATGGACTGATGAAGGTGAGCGATTTGAGTGTTGAATTCCGCGAATGCTTTTTGGTGTGTGTCGTTGATGAATTGATCTTTGTGAAATAGAAAGCGAGCAACCAAATCTGCGCGATAGTAGTTAGGACTGTGGGCGAGTTTGCCCATCTGCTCCAGAAAGATGGGGGATTGAAGAAATGGCATATTCTCAGAAATTGGGTTCACGGTAAGCGCGCGATAACAATGACCGAGCAGGGTGGGCGTTATGGGCTCAAGCGTGCTAATTTTATCCAGGAAGCTTTTCCATAATCTTGTTTCTATAAACTGTTCACGAACTGTGTCATATAACGCAGTGACAGGAATATGTGGCAAATTTTTAATTTGATTAATGAAAGTCGTTTCGTCAATGTTTTCTAAATTCCTCCCTGAAAAGTTCGTGAGGGATGCTTGAAAAAAAGAAGTGGAATTAACCACGCCTTTTACCCCGTCATAACCGACCAGACAAACGGGCTTGTGACTGGCTAGACCTTCCAGCACGACTCTTCCCATACCTGCTACACCTGCAACCGATTGCATCAGTTGCGGAATATCAGCGCGTGCACCACAGAATTCAACAATGCTGAGCATGTCAGCGTGGGCAAGCTGGTTAATGAGGGTTTCTTTTGATGGACCGTCACCTGCCAATAGCACACCCGGTAACCCAGCTGCTTTGGCTTTGGCAATGAAATCAGCAATACCGGCAACTTTAAAGGAATCGAGACGACTTACGAGCAGCCACCTAGGATCAGTGTCAGTGGAGGGGATCTTTGTTGAGAAAGTATCGATATCGATTCCATTGGGCAAAGTAAAAATTTGTCCTTGCGCGACATAAGGCGAAGCAAGCTCAGAGATTTCCTCCGATACCGTAACGACCAGGGCTGCATGAGGTAACAGGATCGAAGTCAGGATAAAATCGTAAAGCGGTCCGTAAAAGCTTCCCAATGATGCGGGGCCATGGAGTGTAAGAACGAACGGTATTTTCTCAAACTCTGCCGCAATGTAAGCGGGGAGTAACGATGTGAAGGGATGAGCATGTACGCACTTGATGGCATGCTGACGAATGATATGCCTGAGCGCCTCGACAGCATGGCCAAGCTCGGTAAGCGTCGTCTCCGGCCCAAAGGGCAGATGAGTTGTCAGCGATGCAGTCTCTGGCGGGAGAAGCAAAGGATTGAAGCGCTTACCCGTTGCCAGATGAACTGAGCAGCCTGCACGACTGAGCGAAACAATTTCACCCCTGATATGGGTTTCGAGTCCTCCCACTTCGAATGCTTCAGTTACGATAAGAAGTGATTTCATAATTTACTTACTTCGCTTACAGATATAACAGATTTGAGGGAAGCGATACCGCTACCCAGCGGACGAGTTTCGGTGACATTAAAAATGATGACATCTGTCTTTCTGTCAAGATAGGACATATCAATCGGTGAAATCGCTTCTGCGAGTGCAAGGGTAACGAAATAGGTACCCGTGCAGAGTGTGAGGTTAAGATTAAAATCGAATTGGAGGATGGTGCCTGGTTTAGCGTCTAAATAGTTTTTATCGTAATAAAGCGTGCTGGTGCCAAAAGCTGATACACCCTCTATGGTTCTAATTAGAATTCCAGCTTGAATTTCCTGAATTGGTTCAAGTATATCTGCATAGAAGCGTATTTTGACTTGGTCGCCTGATTTATAGGTCTCACAGTAATTTTCTAGCTGATCCAAGGCTTCCCAATGTTTGATTATGGCGCGCAAGCCAGGACTCTTCTCTGTCTGAACTTTAATAGATACCGATTGAATGGGTTCTTCAGATGTGCTCTCAAGTGGCGCAGTCTTGGCTGCGGCAGATTGGGAATTGAGATATCTCAGGTAAGTTTTCTCATCGGAGTAAAGCAATGCGTGATACTGGTCAACGATTTCCTTGGCAGGCCCCCAGCCATGTAGTTCACCTTTATGTAACAGGATGGCGTGCTGGCAAAATTTTTCGATGGTGGCAGTTGAATGAGTGACCAGCAAAATTGAGCTGCCATTGGTACGCAGTCGGTCGATATAGTCAAAGCATTTTCTTTGAAATTTTTCATCACCGACTGACAGCGCTTCATCGACGATCAATATTTTTGGTTCAATGCAAGCCTGCACCGCGAATGCCAGTCGGACATACATGCCGCTGGAATAGGTTTTCACAGGTTGATCGAGATAATCACCAATATCCGCAAAACTTGCGATACGGTCGAAGCGCGCCTGGATTTCCTCTTGCGTGAGGCCAAGTACGGCACCATTCAGATAAACATTTTCGCGTCCAGTAAAATCTGGATTGAAGCCGGAACCCAGCTCGAGCAGCGCAGCCAGTAATCCATCAGAATTGACTTCTCCTGTCGTAGGAGACAATGTTCCGGCAATGATTTGCAGCAAAGTTGATTTTCCGCTGCCGTTTCGTCCGATGATGCCAATGGTTTCTCCTTTGGTTACGGTAAACGAGATATCGCGTAATGCCCAGAATTCACGGTAAAACTGCTTTTTCCCGTATGCCAGCATTTGTAACAGTCTATCTCTGGGATTATCGTAAATATGGTAGCATTTGCTCAGGCCCTCTACGCTGAGGGCGATCTCAGAGGACATCGGCAAATCCCTTGCGCGTTTTCTGGAACCAGGCGAAACCTAGCCAGCTAGTCGCTGTTGCGAGCAGCATATAAATAGCCCAGCCATTCCAATCCAGTTCCTTACCCCAAATCATGACATCCCGGGTTTGTTCAATGATGAATGTTAGCGGGCTGATTTGCATGAGTAGGTGATATTCTTCTGGCAAGGCAGTAATAGGATAGAAAATCGGGGATAAAAACATGAGTGCGCTGGTCATGACCCCAATAATTTGACTGACGTCACGCAGATAGACGCCCAAGGAGGCCAGGAACCAGCTAAGTCCCAGGATCAGCAAAAAGAAGGGGATCAATACCAGAGGAAACAGTAAAAGCGTGGCCTGCGGAATGCCAAAAAAAATCAAGTAAAAAATCAACCAGACAAACAAGCTGATCAAGAAGTGAAAAGTGGCAGAACCCATGGCCACAACAGGAAATATCTCCAGGGGAAACACCACTTTCTTAACATAGTTCACATTTCCCAGCACTAACGCGGGTGCGCGGTTGATGCATTCTGCAAACAGGTTATAAACCATGAGGCCGGCAAAAAGCACCAGGGCGAATTCGGTTTTGGAATCAGTGCCACCTGCCCAGCGGGCCTTGAAAACCACACTGAAGACAAATGTATAAACAGTCAGCATCAGTACCGGATTAAAAAATGACCATAAGAGCCCCATAATGGAGCCGCGATAACGGCCAATGACTTCTCGTTTGATCAGATTGTAAATCAGGCCTCGATGGCTCTTGAGCGTGCTAAGTAATACTAGGGGAGAGATCGATCGTGCTGCGTGCGGATTCAAATTTTAAACTCCAGCTTACATAAATATTTTCCGAACTTGCAGAGCGAGCTAAAGCTTCCAGTGGGTTTAACTGAGAAGAAAGCAAGAAAAAAGTTCCTAAAAGACAGTAAATCAGGTGATGGCATATTAAATAATTGTGACAATAGTAACATGTGCGCATATTTGCCAGCAATTACAGCCATTGTATTGTAGCGATCTTCTTTTTCCCGCCTGCGGGGTGATTTTCATTATGAAGTTTTCAGGTGGCTGGCTTAAATCGTTTCATTGCTGGGCAGATCGTTTTCAGGTAGGGCATCGGGAATGCGCGCAATGTCATCAAGCCACACTGTCGCTTCACTGTCACTCGGTGCCCGATAGTCTCCGCGTGGTGAGAGAGAACCGCCTGAGCCTACTTTGGGCGCATTGGGAATGCAACTGCGCTTGAATTGGCTGATCTGGAAGAAACGATAGGCAAACACTTGCAGCCAATGCTTGATTTCGCTGATGGTGTATTGGTTTTGTCGTTCCTCTGGTATGTTTGGCCAGCGTCCCAGGGTGCGGTCACGCCAGCTACAATAAGCAAGAAAAGCAATTTTTGTCGGCGGATAGCCAAATCGTGTTGTGTAATACAAGTTGAAATCCTGCAATTCATAGGGACCAATGACTGCTTCTGTGCGTTGAGCAGGCTGGTTGCTGCCCGTTTCTCCTGGCACTAATTCGGGACTAATTTCTGTTTCCAGGATGACGCGCAGCACTTCGCTGGTGTTGTCACCGAGCTGGCTGGTGTCGGCAATCCAGCGAATCAGAAATTGAATCAATGTTTTCGGTACACTGGCATTGATGGCATAGTGCGACATGTGATCACCGACGCCATAAGTACACCAGCCCAAGGCAAGCTCACTGAGATCGCCCGTGCCAAGCACCAAGGCATGGTGATAGTTTGCCAGGCGAAAGAGATGGTTGGTACGCTCGCCTGCTTGCACATTTTCAAACGTGACGTCATAAACCGGCTCGCCGTGGCTGAAGGGATGATTGAGATCACGCAGCATTTGCTCGCAGCTTGGCCGGATATCGATTTCATGCATAGCGCAGCCTATTGCTTGCATCAAAGCTTTGGCATTAGCCAAGGTATAGCTGCTGGTAGCGAATCCAGGCAGAGTGTAGGCCAGAATATGCGTCCGCGGAAAGTGCAGCACATCCATCGCGCGGGCTGCCACGATGAGCGCATGCGTGGAATCCAGCCCACCGGAAATGCCCATCACGATTTTCTTGATACCTGTGTGTTTAAGCCGCTTTACCAGTCCCTGCACCTGGATATTGTAAGCCTCAAAACAATGGCTATCGCGGGTGGCCGGGTCAGCGGGAACATAAGGAAAGCGATCATATTGACGCTGGCAGAGTAGTCTGGAATTCGTCGGCAAGTTGATTTCAAAGGGAATTTCACGAAATTGCCGGATTTCTTCGCGGTAATACTGTGCGCTTTGACTGAAGCTGTTTTGCCGCATGCGCTCCTGAATCAAGTGATCGAGATCCAGGTCAGCGAAGATCAATTGAGAACCTTCATGGAAGCGGCTGGACTCGGCCACAAGCGCGCCATTTTCATAAACCATGGCGTGTCCATCCCAGGCAAGATCCGTCGTCGACTCACCTGTGCCAGCGGCTGTGTAAAGATATGCCGCAAGACAGCGGGCTGACTGATTTGCCACCAGACTGTGGCGATATTCATGTTTACCTATCGTGACGTTAGAGGCGGACAGGTTCAGCAGCAGGGTGGCGCCTGCCAGTGCCGCATGACATGAGGGTGGGATGGGAACCCACAGATCCTCGCAGATTTCAGTAAAAAAACTGAAGCGTGGCTGGTTCTTTGCCCGGAACAGCAATTTTTCACCAAATGGGATGGCGCTTTGACCGCATAACGTAATGGTGTCGCGATTGGCTGCGGCAGCCGGTGCAAATTGGCGCAGTTCGTAGAATTCCCGGTAATTAGGCAGAAATGTTTTGGGAACGACGCCGAGAATGCGACCGCGATAAACGATGACTGCGCAATTGAACAGCAGATGATCCACTTGCAAGGGTAAACCAACTACGGTGATGAGTTCTAGCTGCTTCGAAGCGTCCAATACCATGCCGAGTGCATCAAGCGCACCTGTGAGCAGGGTCTGCTGATGGAATAAATCTTCACAAGAGTAGGCAGTCAACCCCAGTTCCGGGAAGAGTGCAAGGATGGCATGCTGTTCAGCCGCCTGGGCCATCAGCGTGATGGTTGCCGTTGCGTTAAATACTGCATCAGCTACACGTACCTCGGGAATGCCAACAGCAACACGGACAAAACCATGGTGATATAAATTGAAAAATTCTGTGTTTGCTGGCATAACTCAAGCAGGCGGCAGGAAGCGCATCGATAAATCAAGCGCCTTCACATCCTTGGTCAGACTGCCGATGGAAATTCTGTCCACACCGGTTTCCGCTACAGTGCGAACGTTGGCTAAGGTGATATTGCCCGAAGCTTCCAGAATAGCTTGCTGGCTGCTCAGTTGTCGCTTCAGTGTAACCGCTGCCTGCAAACTTTTAAGATCAAAATTATCCAGCAGGATCATGCTTGCGCCGGCAGTTAACGCTTGCTGCAGTTCCGCCAGCGTTTCGACTTCAATTTGGATAAATACGCCAGCAGGTGCGATTTCTTTAGCTGCTCGCAAGGCAGACTCGATACCTCCCGCGGCGATAATGTGATTCTCCTTGATGAGCATGCCATCGTACAGGCCAAAGCGATGATTATTCCCGCCGCCGCATTTGACCGCATATTTCTGGGCGAATCGTAGGCCAGGCAACGTTTTGCGTGTATCCACAATCACCGCGGCCGTGCCTGAAATCGCATCGACATAACGCCGGGTGTGGGTAGCAACTGCAGAAAGCAATTGCAGGAAATTCAATGCAGTGCGCTCCGCCGTCAATAAAGCCCGAGCGTTTCCTTTTATTTCACACAGCTTTTGATCAGCCTTAACCGTTTCGCCTTCCTGAATTAGCCAGCTTATTTCGATACCGGGTGCAAGCTGCCGGAAGCATTCTTCAAACCAGGCAGTACCACATATTACTGCCTGCTCACGGCTAATGACGCTGGCGAGCAAAATTTTATCTGCAGGTACCAGCGATGCGGTCAAATCGCCTGCGCCGATATCTTCCGCCAGCGCCAGACTGACATTTTTCCTGATTTCTTCATGCCATCTCATCATGAGGGTATTTAATCTTCAATAAGCTATTCATTCGCGCCATTGTATAGCAATTGACTGAGTCCTGACGCAGGTGATTCGAATACCTCATTTATATAGGACGCTCATTACCGAGGTTGTGCTGCGCCCTAACAGGGATACCAATTATCCCTAAAGTAGGTTTCTTTAATGGCGTTAATAATCTCAATATATTGAAATAATAAGATATTACATGGCATTTTTATTGCGCTTGGCTTTACTGGTCCAACTTGTTTTCTTACCCCTTATACATTCCAGATTGTTCCCGTGAATAAATGACTGTGATGCAGGTCTGCTATTATTGTTGAATGAGCATGTTGATCAGTTGGTTTCTGCGATGTCTTCATATGAAGTGCCAAGTGGCGAAGGAAAAATCATTTCATCAGTGGTGATGGATGCCTTGCAACCAATATTCACTGAAGTATGGCTATAAGATAATCAAATTGCACAAAGAATAAAGAGGTATTTTTTTCCTGTATACCATGCCTAGAATTCAAGCCAACGGGACGAAGCTATATTACACAGAGGAAGGGACCGGGCCTGAGACCATTCTGTTTGCTCATGGTCTGTTGTGGAACGGGCAGATGTTTGAGGCGCAGATCAATGCGTTCAAGGATTGCTATCGGTGCATTACGTTTGACTTTCGTGGTCAGGGACAAAGTGAAGTCACTCATGATGGCTATGACATGGATACCCTCTACCAGGATACCGCTGCTTTGATTGAGGCATTGGGTTGCGCGCCATGTCATTTTGCCGGGCTTTCGATGGGAGGTTTTATCGGGATGCGGCTGGCATCCCGGCGGCCAGAACTCCTGCGATCGCTGATCCTGCTGGGAACATCGGCTGATCCAGAACCGGAGGAGAATGTTCCACGTTACAAGCGGCTTAACTTTGTGGCGCGCTGGTTAGGTCTCAGATTTGTCGCTACGCCAGTCATGAGAATCATGTTTGGCCAGACATTTCTCGCCGATCCTAATCGTGCAACCCAGCGAGATGAGTGGAAAAAACGTCTAATCGCCAATCATCGCATCGGTGTTACCCGTGCAGTTAAGGGCGTAGTAGCTCGCCAAGGCGTTTATGACGAGATCAGCAAAATTACTACGCCGACATTAATCATGGTTGGTGAAGAAGATGTCGCCACGATACCGGTCAAAGCTGAGCGCATCCAAGCCCGGATTGCCGGATCGCGTCTAGTCAAAATTCCCAGAGCAGGGCATTCTTCAGCGATAGAGGAACCGGAGGCGGTCAATACGGCTATCAGAGCTTTCCTAAACAGCCTGTGAAAACAAACATGGCGATCCTTGACCAAAAATCGGTAATAAACCTGCTTGCGGGATCACCGACAACTGCTTGAGACTGCTCTCCTGATTCTCACCGCTATCATGGCAAAACAAAGGCCCAGAGCAGATAGGAATTGAGTTAATTTAAGCGGGGACGCTCTGTCAGAGGAACTGCTTTGCATCTTTCGGAGATTTCTCAAGAAAAATAAATGGTGACTATGGTTACACCACACACAAGACTTGAGATCTGCTGCATCAACGCCCCATGTTAAAATCGCAGGCCTTCTTCATCAAAAGCCCGCATGCCATGAAACACTCAATTGAAGAAACTGGACCAAAAGCGGAGTATCACGCGCTGATGCAGGCCGGAGAGCTCAAGCCGGATACCGATCAGGCCAGAGCAGTAGCCTCATTGGAGCGATTGCACCATGAGTTGATCGACTACGCCGGAGTCGGCGGCCAGCGCGGTGGATTCTCATTCAGGAATGGGTGGCTGACGGGTTTGTTGCGTAGGCTAGGCAGCGATAAACCTGTTCCTAAAGGAATCTATTTCTATGGCGGAGTAGGGCGCGGCAAATCGATGCTGATGGATCTGTTTTTTTCGGTGATTCCTCTGGCATCCAAGCGGCGGGTGCATTTCCATGAATTCATGCTGGATGTCCATGCCCGACTCAAGGAAGCGCACGATCTTGCCGCACAGAAACGTTCGCAGCAAGGCGGGCGTGCCAGTGATGCCGATCCTATTCCAGTTATCGCACGGCAGATAGTCTGTGAGGCGACCCTGCTTTGTTTTGACGAGCTGCAAGTTACGGATATCGGCGATGCCATGGTGCTGACGCGATTATTCAAGGAGCTGTTTGAGCTGGGTATCATTGTAGTGGCGACTTCCAACAGACCACCCGATGATCTTTACCAGCATGGCCTGAATCGCCAGCGTTTCCTGCCTTTCATCGAAAACATCAAGGAAAGGCTTGAGATTATTTCGCTCGAAGGGCCGATTGATTATCGCTACCACCGCTTAAAGGGTGCTGAAACATATTATTTCCCAATTAATGAGGAAACCACCGCTCAACTATCGGCTACCTTTTTCCGCCTGACCGACCGGCGTGTGGAAGACCGGGCAAAGGTTCCCAGCGAAACACTGACTGTGCAAGGGCGCACATTGTTTGTCCCCAAGGCGGCGCGTGGCGTGGCGGTTTTCTCGTTCAAACGGCTATGTGCCAACCCGCTGGGCCCGGCAGACTATCTCGCCATCGCCAGAACCTATCATACTGTCATCATGGTTGCGATCCCGCAATTCAGTCAGGAAAATAGCGATCAGGCCAAGCGCTTCATCACTTTTATCGATGCACTGTACGAACATGGTGTCAAATTCTTATGCTCGGCCGCTGCCTCCCCTCAAGCGCTTTATACCGGAGGAGAGATTGGTTTTGAATTTGAACGCACGATTTCTCGTTTGATGGAAATGCAGTCAGAGGACTATCTGACCAGAGGGCATGGCAGGATTGTCGGGGATTAAAAACTACCTGTCTTAGTTTGCAGTCAGTGAATCATCAATGCTCGCATCTAAAGGTCTGCCATTGAATTTGGCATAGATAAGTGGGTGAATATTTTTATATGAGTTACGTGACTGTGATTCGGTCGGCTAAACAGGTAGGAAAGGTGAGGGAGGCAGGAATGTCAATTGTAAGGCCTGACCCTGTTCTTGCTGTTCAAATTTCTCGAGAGCTAAACGGTTAGTGTACATCAGAAGGGGATGATCAACCTCAACCAGGCTATATAACCCTGGAAACGATTCTTGGCGTACATTTCATTCTGCCACTGCGCAATCAATGTCGTTCCAGTCGGGCTGTTGTAGATCACGCTAGGTCCGATCGCAAGCACTTCGCCTTTGCGCCCCGAAGACCAAGGGCCGAGCACCGACGAGATTGTCTGCCCATCGAGTTTGTCGTTGGTCGTCTGTTTTAGATAATAGCCCGAAAGTCCAGCACCCCACAAACCAAAACGCTTGCCCACAAGAAAGTCAATATGGAGTTCGTCACCGGACGCGTAGTCCATTTTCGGTTCGTCGATGGCGAGACGAAACTCCTTATTCTTGCTCTTGATGTTATACATGAACTTACTGGAGATTTCCCACCCCTTTTCAGAGAGCCAGGTTACCGCGAGGAGGGGTTCAATGCTCCAGTAATTGGTGCCGATGCTCCTCTGCGGATTACCGGCCTTATACTTGCCGGTGGGCATGCGAATATCCAGTGCCGCTACCCAGTGCCAGTTACCCGAATGCCAGGACAAGCTGGTCGGACTGATGGTTATGTCACCTAGCCCGACGACCGAGGTATAGTCTCCTCGCTTCATGCTTTGATGCACTATTGGCATGACAATGTGCACACCGTAATTACCCCCCAGGACGCGCATTTCAGTAATGTGAATAAGGCGAAATGCATTGAACCAAGTGCTAACTGATGCATCTGACACCTTGTTGCCGTCGCCATTGTGCAGGGAGCCGCTGTAATGACCAAAATAATTGAGGAAATGATTACCCGCAGGTGGTGCCGCACCTGCCAGCCAGTTTTCGGCACCATTCGGGTACTGGTCGCCGCCTTCCTTGGCAATTGCGTCCCTCGCAGCCAGACCCAACATAATCAACGCAAGACTGAACAGCTTGATGTTCATGCTTCTTTTTTAATGCTTCCCTTGTTTTTCTTCATGGTGATTTCCACAAAATTTTCAGAGTGGAATTGTCTACTGCTTCTTATATAGAATAAAGACTGTTTTTTGGATAACATTGCTCCATCAATGGAACATTAAATATGGAATTTCTGAATGACATGGCCCTGTTCGTGGAAGTTGTCAAGGCCAGGAGCTTTCGCGGTGCTGCCGATATTATCGGAATGCCGAACTCAACCCTGTCGCGGCGGATCAGTGCGCTGGAAAAGACGATTGGGTTACGCCTTTTGCACCGCACAACACGCAAGATCGAGTTAACCGAGGCTGGTCAGATTTATTACGAGCGCTGCAAACGCATCGTCGATGAAGCCAAGCTCGCGCACGAACAGCTCGGCGAAATGCTTTCGCAGCCCAGTGGCGTGCTACGCGCTTCGCTACCTGTAGATTTTGCCGTGACCTACATGGCACCCTTGATCGCCGAATTTGCAAGACTCTATCCGGGCATCGTCTTCGATTTCGATCTTACGTCACGGCGGGTTGATCTGGTGAGTGAGCCTTTCGATGTAGCAATCCGCATTGGAGAACCGGAGAATTCACAATTGATCGCACGTCCATTGGCCGTGCTCCCTGTGTACCTTTATGCTTCACCCCGTTATCTTGACCGCTCGGGAGAGCCTGCCGAGCCTGCTGATCTGGCGCACCATGAGTGTCTGGGTATCATGAAAGCTAGTACGTGGACACTTCACGATGGGGCACACACCACCAAAGTTTCTATTGGTAGCCGGTTCACGCTCAACAGTGTCGGTATGATTTGCCGCTTGGCAGCACTCGATATGGGCATCATCATGATGTTGGAGAAAATTGTCGCTGATGATCTTGCCAGCGGGCGATTGCGTCGCGTACTACCCCAATGGCATGGAGCTCCGGTATCCGTCTACGCCGTTACGGAAACCCGATTACTGCCCGCAAAAACACAGCACTTCATTAAGTTCTTACAGGAGCATCTGGGCAGGGTTTAACAGGATGCTAAAATTTCCTCTTATGCCACTTCAGCTGCCAGCCAAAGATCATCACCATACGCATCAGATTGTAAGAAATTCTGGTGAAGAAGCGCCTTTACCTTTATCAAAATAAAAAGCTCAAAATAATTCATACAACTCCAAACTGACCGGCGAGTACTACCCCAGTGAAATGGCACAGTGGCGGGCAACGGAAGCACTGCGAAAGCTCCTAGCCTTGACAACTTCCACGAACAGGGCCATGTCATTCAGAAATTCCATACTAATTGCTCCATTGATGGAGCAGTGTTATCCAAAAAACAGTCTTTATTCTATATAAGAAGCAGTAGACAATTCCACTATGAAAATTTTGTGGAGTTATTTTATGAAGCCTATTATTTATGCAGTTACTATTGCTCTGTCAGCTATGCTGATAGCCCCGAGTGGTCGTCCTGGGGTGCAGGTTACAGAAAGAGAAAGGGAAAATTATGAAAAAATCATTGCCGGTGAAATAGTAGCGTGTCCACACGGACTGGATGCTAATGGATCATGCCTGAAAGAAGGTGATGATGGCATCTGGTAATTATGGCTGTTACCCTTTCTGTAACAAAAAACCAGAGTAAGTTTTTTATCTAGTTAACCACTATTCCAAGATTCTTGGAATGTACCACTGAAGTAACTTTCCGTAAGATCGATTCCGTCCCGTTACAATATGAGACAGGAATCGATCAAAAGTCCTGTCATTTATTCATGAAATATCAGAAGCTGGTGGTCTGCCGGTTATGACATCAGTTATACGGGTTTTAGGGTCAGGCCTTACATTTGACTTTTTCTTGCTTTTTCCTTTCAGCCCATTTGACTATCTGGCTCACGATCGCTCAGCTCACATCAAAATACTTGCTTATCAATGTCTTTTGGTAGGTCCTTTATTATGTTGATTGTAGTTAAATGACTATGCCTCTATATCTTGTCAAGATGGACAATGCCCGCATTCACTAGCCTTTTTACCCATGCGCCACGTTTGCTGTGTACGCTTTGCAGTTTCACTAAGCTGTGGCGAAAATCATCTTCGCGTCCTGCCTGATTCAATGCTTCGGAAAGGTCTTTCAACGCCTTCAGGGCCTGATCATAGGCAAGGCCGGAGCCACGTTGTAACGTTTTATCGATCGTCGCCCAAGCCGTTTCTGAATTAGCAGCCAAACGTTCCAAATATTGTTTGCGTTCTGCTTGACGTTTTGCATCCTCAGCTGCTTGCAGTTGTCGCTCGTGTTCAAGACGCTTGATTCTGGCTATATCGTGCGCAACATCGATTTCAGCTATGGTGCGACGCGTTGGATTCTGAGAGTTTGGCAAGTGTTCTCGCTGCCAGCTCAGAAAACGCTGTTGTAACTTACGTTCAGCTTCCTGTCCTCGTTTTTCCAAAAGCAAACGCATAGTTGCACGCATATCATCTAACGACTGGGTTGCAATCCAGTTATCGATATCGGGATCAATATTATTGCGGGCAGGTAAAGCTTGACTGGCTGTGGCAGCAGCGGCCAGCCAATCTGGGTCGATCAACAAGAAGACAGTCAATGCAGTCTGTGCAGGTGTGAGCGATTGAAGGCCTGGAGGAGTCGGAGGTTCGAGATCATTCTGACCTATCTCCCCATTACATACCCGAGCCAGCCAACTCAAGTAAAGTGGACGTGTATCATCGCGTATCGGAAGTAAGCTAGCCATCCATCCTGGACCATCCTCTTGACTCCAGAAGCGTTCGTAGCGCCCGGAATCGTCGTTAAAATTCCATTGGAGTATCCAATGGTCAGATGTTTAGGTAACGACAAAAGCCTCAACATAAAATGATTGCGCATCTGTTTGGGAGAGTGCAGTAAATTGCTTCAGAGTTTCCGCATCCAATGAAGAAATTGGTAAACGTAGCATCAAACAGCACGACCCCCAGTTAGCCGAATAGACATGCGCATCGAAATAACGCTGCATCCAATTCAGCGGGTCGCCTTTTAGATCGCCCCAGTGATACGCGTTAATGAAGCTTGTGGCGGTAATTGTGGCACGCGATGAACGACTGCGCAGCTCGGCTTGTTGCTGGGAGGTAAGCGGCTGGTCGACAGCCATAAATTCGTAATACTGGTATTCGCTCATGAGTATATGCTTACTTGAGATTAATTTGCCCGTTGTTAATTTGGTCTATAAGCAATTACGCGGATTTAAGTTTTAGCGACGAAGAAGTTATTGCTCTCTATTTTTTTGGGGGAGTCAGTAGTGACATGAGATCTTCAAAAGAATTAAATAGTAAGCAGGGGGCACGATTTTTCTATTGCCGTCCGTCCGCTATTACCCTTAATCGTCATAGTGAAAATGACAAGCAATAATGACCAGTTCGGTATCAGTTGCTCGATATACCAATCGATTTGTCTCATCAATACGTCTGGACCAGTAGCCTGACAATTCGCCCCGTAGCGGCTCGGGTTTGCCGATTCCGGTAAATGGGTCACTTACGGCCGCATTGATCAGCAGATTTATCCGCTTGAGCGTCTTTTTGTCCTGCTTTTGCCAATACAAATAAGCTTCCCATGCATCGGGAACAAATCGAGTGGCGAGCACTGTCAATCAATGGGGTGGAGTGAATGTTCTTGTGCCTGCCCGGCTTTGTCTTGTGCAATTGCCCGTGCCAACGCGGCTGCATTGGCAGGATGACTGGTCAGATGCAAGGTTTCCATAATGCTATTGTAGCTATCCAGTGACATGACCACTGCATCGCCTTCTGCATCACGAACAACATCGTCTAATATGGATTTTAGTGCGTTACGCGCATAGGAATAGGTTACAACTTTCATCACTGATATTTGTTTAACTTGTACAATAAGTTGTACAGGTATGGCTGAAATAAATAACAAAGCAAATTAAGAAAAGAGCTATTCCGGTTGCTTGTCCTGCCGGTCTTGAGATCGCTGCGCTTGCCAGTCTATAGTCAATAAGTTTTTAATCAACAGCCAATGAGTTTTGACAATAAATCTGAATTTCGCTAAAGTCCCTTGAGTATAGAAAGGAACCGCTTATTTTTCCTGTATACCTTCCAACGCGAGCCTTATTTTCAAGGAGGACAGCCATGAAAAAGATACTGTCTGCTGTTGCGATATATTTCGCAGTTCTATTTGTTTCAGCGGGTACTTGTTTTGCAGGAAATAACAAGGACGTGGCGGAGGGGCGCGATATCTGGTTCAAGAGCACCTTTGGCGGCGAACGGTTTTTCAGCCTTATTTTGCCTAATCCTCCTTTCAATCTTCGGCTCGCTTTTGATCAAATGCTGACATGGCCGCGTGACACCCGTTTCGATGAGTATGGGGTCATCAATGATCCGGAGTGCATGCCGGGTGACGCATCGACTAACTACTATGACCGATGTGACGATCCCGAGTCCACAGGTGTTATTGGGGTCCGTAAATTTCCCAATCCTTCGGGAGGAGCGCCGCTTATTGGGGTTACCTGTGCTGCTTGTCACGCTGGCTTTGATCCCGTTAATCCCCCTTCAAACCCGAATCATCCGAAAGCAGAAAACATTCATCCAACAGTGGGAAATCAATATGTACAAATCGGCAAGATTTTCAATGGCCACCTTTCATCTCACGATCCCCGCTACCAAATCTTCTCCAGTTGGGCGCCTGGCACTGTAGATACCACCTTACTGGAGAACGATTACATCAACAATCCGGGGATGATTACTCCAATTTGGGCAGTTCCGGACCGACCGTACTTCGATGTGACTATTAATGGCGAACCTGCTCGTGTCCATCGCAATGGACAGGGAGGAGAGGACGATATTGGCTGCGAACAGGCGGCGCTTCGTGTCTATTTTAATATTGGCATGTGCGCCGCGGAATGCATGATCGGGCATCTGGCCAACGGACCGGGCGGGAGTCAGACACCCATTGATCTCGGCCAGTGTAGGAGTGTATGTCCCGATCTTTTGCAGGCAGAGGAGTCAGTAGGAAAGCTCTGCGCTTTTCTCGATACGCCTCGTTCTCCGCGGCTGGTGAAGGCTCCTGGAGGTTCAAGCTTGATCGACTGGAAAGTCGTTGGAAAGGGGAGGAAGGTATTTTCCCGCGCATGTGAATCGTGTCACTCAGACGGGGATCGCTCAGTAAAACGCAATGTTCTCTCTAACGATTTGATTCACCCTTTCTCGGAAATCGGCACGAACAGTTGTCGCGCCCGCACTACGAACTGGATGGCTGGGCACATATGGGCTGCCTTTTCATCAGATCAATACAAGGAACGGCCTACTGGCGGGCCTGGTTTCTATCGTAACATGCCATTGGTTGGTATCTGGGCAACCGCTCCATTTTTTCACAATAACAGACTGGGACACAACAACAGCGATCCGTCGATTGCCGGTCGAATCGCAGTCTATGAAGATGCAATGCATCTGCTGCTGAATCCCGACGTTCGTGATGAGCCGGGCTCAATCCAGCGTACCAACGCCGTTGTGCAATTGCCGACTTCATCCGGTGTCATGACACTTCCAGTCGGGACTCCTATTGCCGGGTTTGCCAGTATTGACCCCAATAGCGGCGCTAATCTCTGCCCGGATTTCATTGAAAATCAGGGTCACTACTTCGGGACTGAGCTTTCTGATGAAGAAAAACATGCGTTGACAGAGTTTTTAAAGACGCGTTGATGTGGCTGACTGACTAATCAACTAAACAGTTACAGCAGCACTGCTAGTTTGAAGTTGATTATCATAGCGTCCTGGCACTCGTGCGTGACAGTAACTGCTCAGCCTATGACTGCGAGTTTGTAACCCTTGCTATGAAGCTAGGCAAACCTTATATACGATGGACGCAAAACTGCTACAGGCATTTCCTCATCATACCACTGGATTGACGGCTCAAATGTAGGTTTGACCATGACACGTACTTTCCTGATACCCTGAGGTTGTGTGCACTACCCGTTTTGCCCGATCAACCTCTCGCCCGTTAATTGGTGGCATGGTATGCGCTGACATTGCTGGCCGCCAGCCTGGTACTACTGTTGCAAGGCGCAGGCAAACATTCACTCGACCGCAAACGCCAGAACGCCCTTTAATCAACTACGGAGGACACAATACATGGGAATCTTGATCGATGGACAGTGGCATGATCAGTGGTACAAAACCCGGGATGGCGAGTTCATCCGCGAAGATGCCCAATACCGCCACTGGATCACTAAGGATGGGCGCGCCGGGCCGACCGGTGAGGACGGCTTCACGGCAGAATCCGGCCGCTACCACCTGTTTGTATCGCTGGCCTGCCCATGGGCACATCGCACCCTGATTTTCCGGAATCTGAAAAGCTTGCAGGCACATATCGGCATAACCGTGGTTGACCCCAAAATGCTGGCGCATGGCTGGGTCTTCAGCGAGGTTTCCCAGGATAATCCCTTCCCGGCGTTGCGTTTTCTGCACCAGCTGTATACACGCGTCAAACCTGATTATACGGGCCGGGTCACGGTGCCGGTGTTATGGGACAAGCAGCGCGACACCATCGTCAGCAACGAATCGGCCGACATCATTCGCATGTTCAACAGCGCATTCAACGACATCACACGCAACGATCGGGATTTCTATCCCGAGGCTCTGCGCGGCAGGATCGATGCTGTCAATGAAGTGGTCTATCACGGCATCAACAATGGTGTCTACAAGGCCGGCTTCGCTACCACCCAGCAGGCTTATGAAAACGGTTACGACAATCTTTTCAAGACATTGGACGAGACTGAAGCCATTCTGGGCAAACACCGTTTCCTGATCGGCGATCAACTGACCGAAGCCGACTGGCGTCTGTTTACCACTCTGCTGCGTTTCGACGCAGTCTATTACAGCCACTTCAAGGCCAACAAACGGCGCATCGAGGACTATCCGCACCTATCCAACTACCTGCGCGACCTCTATCAGCATCCAGGTGTCGCCGAGACCGTCAATTTCGGGCATATCAAAACCCATTACTACTACAGTCACCCGAGCATCAACCCGACCCGCATCATTCCCAAAGGGCCGGAGATCGACTACAGCCGGCCACACAACCGCGAGCAACTGTTTACATGACGATATCCTGAAATTTGAGAGTCATCTTCACCCGTCCACATACAAAGTAGGGGACAGGTCCAGAATCAAGAATGTTATGAATGAGGGGGCTGAGAATCCGGCAAAGAAAATGTCTCGAACACTGAAATGGAGTAATCCAGGAAAAGCTCGATTTTTCGCTTGAGATCGGCAGACATCGTGATCCGCTTTGAACGCAGATCTTCCGGGTCTGGATGCTCGACGAGGAAGCCGTGATCGATGGCAATCTGAATATATTTGACAGCGGTGCGCTGACTAATGTGTGGCATGAGCCGATGCAGCTCGGATTTGTAAAAAGTATCATTGTGCCTCAGCCACATTTGTGTGAAGAGATCATAGTAGTTCAAGTCGTGGAAGAGTTCATCTCCCAGAATTTCCATCCAATAGTGATCCGTACAGTTAATTAGCTGAATGAACTGACGACGCCTGGTGTTTGGGTATTTCTTGGGTTTGGCTGGGATTTTGATTTTTGTTTGCATTTTCGGAATCCACTCCTGTTAGTTCGGTATTATTCTATCGCTTGATTGCATGTAAATTTACATGCATAATTGCTTCCTTCTGGGTGTTTCTGTAATTCAAGAATTAGCTAAAAAGGAGGCTGTCGACCATGATTCATAAAATAGAGAAAATCTGGCTTCGTTACAAGGGCAGCTTGCGTCCAACCATTTCGGTTCTGCTTTATTGTCAATTGGCTTATTTTGGTGGAGCAGCACTTATTCTATCCCTGAACCCGGTCTTTATGATTATTGGCACGCTCGCGATGGCTCACGGGATGGTGATTGCCGCTTATATGATCCACGATTGTGGGCACAATACCCTGTTCAAATCGCCGCGTCATAATGCCATGCTGGGAAAGGCGTTAAACTGGCTTACCGGTGGCTGCTACGGAACTTACGAGGATTTGCGCGCTAATCACATGCAGCACCACGTGAATAACGCCGATGTCATAACGCTCGACTACAGAGGTTATCTCGCGCGCGCTCCAATTCAACGCAAAATTTTGCAGGCATTGGAGTGGTTGTATATACCCGTCGTAGAATTTCTCATGCATGGAGCACTCATGCTTGCGCCGTTTCTTTTTAAGGACAAAAAGAACCAGCGGTTGCGAGTCACCGTGATAATCATGATCAGGTTCAGCTTGCTTCTCGCAGTGTTCCTCTATTCGCCAATGGCCTACATATGCTATGTCATCGCTTATACCATTTTCTTGACGATTTTGCGCTTCATGGATGCGCTTCAGCATAATTATGGCCTGATGCTGGCAACCGATCATCACTTCGACCTGGTTAAGTACAGGGGCGATCGGGATTATGAGGAATCTCATACATTCAGCAACCTGATTTCAGTCAGCCATCCGTGGTTAAATCTTCTTACGCTTAACTTTGGCTACCACAACGCCCATCACGCAAAGCCTACAACTCCCTGGCATGAGCTGCCAAAGCTGCATAGAGAGCTGTATGGTGACCAGGGAGATTTCGTCATTCCGTTTGGTAAGCAACTGTCGAGCTTCCATAAGGGGAGAGTGGCGCGGGTGTTCGGCGACGAGAACGAGACGCAAGGGAGCCAGTTTGCACAACGTCTCCAAAACGGCTCCGCAGTGGGTGCGAATGGCATATCTTTCTTAACCCCGTTGTAATCGAAAAAGGGGGAATGATATCAATCTTCTAAAACAAGCGTAGGGCGCAATCATTATTGCGCCGAATTAAAAATACCGGTGCAATGTACTTCATTTTTTGTCTCGCCTCAGGCGGGTTTGAAGATAAGGCGCGATAGATTCTAGTTATTGCAGTACTGGTTTTTCTATAGCCAATAAATCATAAATATTGATCCATTCTCCTTCCACTTTGAGCGCCAAGTCAGGATTGAAAACATAAGTCCCACGCATGACGCGGTAAAACAATTTGCGGTTGTAGCGGTCGTCTTTGTTGATTTCGTTCTTCGCCAGAATACTGGACAGATAAGCCCGTTGCTTGCGCCGTTCAGGCAAAATGCTGTAGGGAATGTGTTGTACTGCATCAATAAAATCCTGGCTGGAGAAACCGGCAGGCCGGTAAAACGTTTTTTTTGACATTACGCGACAAGACAGGGCGATCATCAGATTGAGCATGAAGAACTCCATCGTGTGCTGGTCGAGTTTGATCAAATGGCCGTCGACCTGAATGCTCATGCTGGTGGGTTCGAGCTGCTCGTAGATATCGGCTAATTTCTTTTTGGCGTAGCTTTCGCTGCGAGCCGTTTGCGCCAGCGCGATTTGAAACGCGGTTAGGCCATTGCTGTCTATTTTTTCCGTATCGGCGCCCAGTTCAACCAGTACCTTGATTACTTCGGTATTGCCCATCCAGGCAGCGACCATTAGCGGCGTTTGATTAAAAATATTGCGAAAATCCGGACCATATAGATCGACATGTTTGAGCACAGCGTCGGGTTTTTTAAAGATGTAGGCGCTGTAGTGCTTTTGTTGCAGCATCTGCAAGCTTTTTTCAGGATGTTGCGCGGCTTTGAATCCGATTTTCTGCAAGCCATCTATAATGTCTCGGTCTTCATAGACCAAGCCGTACTCGAGCAACAGCATCCTGGCGTTTTTGTCGGCATGGTCAAAGGCTTTCTGTTTTAGATTGACCAGCATTGCTCCGGTGATAACCTGCCAGTCCGGTGTTTTTTGCTGGAGAATTTCATTGCGTATGCGCTCGGCCTGTTCCTGCTTGCCCTGCAGTTCGAGTTTATGTGCTTCCAGACGCCAGGCATCGAGACTGGATTGCTGGCTGGCAAGCTGCAGGCTTTCCTGGGCGTTACGTAAACCCAGTAAATCCAGCAACGGCTGCTTTGGGTTGCTTTCAATCCAGTACAGGTTTTTAACCGCCCTGGTCAGCGCCACGTACAAGGCATTGATATAATACTTGTAGATTTCCAGTGATTTGTCGGTTTTATCCTTGGCGCGGGCATATTTAATATCCTGATCCAGATCAGCCGGGCTGACGCCCTTGCTGATTTCACGGTAGCGGCTTTCTTCCTGACTCAGGAAGTTATAGAGGATGATGTTTTCATATTCCAGCCCCTTGGCTTCCTGGATGGTAAATACCAACGGGGTACTGAAATGCTGTTGTGCAACCGGCTTCTGCTCGACTGTCATGACGATCACTGCGAATAACGTAGAAGCTCTGGTTTTGCTGTCCAGTTCCTGGCGCACCGAGGCCGTATCCTGCAAAAACAGCACTTCACCCTGGTTGTGACCGTTGCTTTCCACCAGATAGTGGCTTTCCTTATCGATGGAGCCAAAGCGCTGGTTTTTGATTTTAAGAATCTTGTTGGCGATATCAGTAACTTGCGGTGAATTGCGGTAGTTAGTATTCAGGATCCGGATCAATTCGTCGGAGGTCTGGATATCATCCTGTCGGTAAAACAGGCTTTTTACCTTCGACCAGGAGAAGAAATTGGGATGAACAATCTGGTTGGAGTCACCGCACAGGATGAAGTCCTGCGCCTGCCGGAGCGATTTGATGATCAAGTAGAGCTGAATATTGGTTAAATCCTGCACTTCATCGACCACGACAAAATCGTAGCGTGGCTGGAGATATTGCAGATACTGATGGCTGACGATATTGCTGTCATAAAGCTGTTCTTTCTGCAGAAAAGCGAGGTATTTTTCAAACACGTCATATACCAGCTCGCGTTCTTCAGCCAGAAAGATCGATTCTTTGACACCCAGATTCAGATAATCTGCACGACTTAGCCAGCTTTTATCGGTGGCAGGCCCAGTGATGACGCCACGGAATTCCTCGAACAATTTATGCGCATCTTTCAACGGGCCTTGACGATAGCGGCTAAACCACTGCTGAAAGGCCTGAAAGGTGACAGGTTTGCCTTCCGGCACACGAATACTTTCCAGAAACTCCTGGAACGATAAAAAATCAATCTGCTGATCGGGATTATCGTAATGGTGCGCATAATACAAATCGCGCGAATTCTTGACCAGATAGGCTGACTGCGTCACATACAATACATCGCCTACCGCCTGTTTCATTTTTTCCAGCGTCAGCGCTGTCTTGCCGCTGCCAGCGGAACCGATCACAATCAGCGGCGGCTGCACATCATAAATCGACTGTTGGCGCTCATCAAACGAGATGATTTTGTCCAGCAGATTAAACGATGTATGGTTGGGATTCAGATAAACCAGCTGTTTTCCGCTAGCTTCATCAGGTTTGAGTATGAGCGGAATTTTATCTTCATCAATACTTGTGACCTGGCGTAGAAAACGCGAATCCTGGTAAGCATGGTTTTTGATGAATTCCAGAATCAGCGCATAGCTTTCTTCCCGATAACGATAAACCGAGAACAGCAAGCGATCGCGCTGATTCAGCTTGGCCCGGTACAAATTGTCGCCGATCTTTTTAACATCAGCCGATTTGAAGTTATCATCTTCCAGGTATTGTTGTAATTTGGCGAAACCTGGAATAGTTTTGGGGTTAAGCTCATTGTAGACAAGGACTTTCATAGAATGCTATGGATCGCGCGGTTGCAGTGCTTAAAAGACGTGAGACGTATCGTAAAATGAAATATACGCAAAGCCGGATGCCTGGTCAAAGCATACCGCTGATCGATCAGAATGAGCTCCGCTTTAATTAACATTGAAGGGCAATTTTTTGAATTTAAAAAAAGAGGCAAGATTGTTCAAGACTTGCGTATGGATGAGTATGCATTAATAGCGTGCTAATTTAGCAAAAAAGTTCTACTATTTGAAATCATCCAGAAGGTAAGTAATGAAAGTTTGTTTAAAGTAGATAGGCGAGGATACGCGCACCGCGCAATACCGCGCAGATAGCCTGCCGCAGTAATTTTCCAGCAACCCATTAAACGAAATCACAGAAAGGGGTAATAAATATCATGACAGACAGACGAGATCAGATTCTTCCCAAAGATTCCCAAATTGGTGTCTATGAAATTAAGGATACCTTAAAGATCAGCACGTTCGATATCACCTATCGTGCCTGGAATCACCACCTGAAGGAGCGGGTGGAAATACAAGAGTATTTTCCCCATGATCTTGCCATTCGTGCAAACGGTGGTCTTAATGTCGAACCTAAGTCCCCAGAAGATAAAGAAAATTTTGAATATGGGTTAAAGGCATTTTTGGATCAGGCTGAGGCGCTCGCGCAAATCAAGCACCCTAATGTTGTAGCTGTTGAGAATATCCTGCAGCTCAACGGAACGGCTTATTTGATTATGATACACCAGGAAGGGGTACCGCTCTCCAGGTTGATACAGTCGTCTTCCTCATCAATGGCTGAAGCAGAATTAAAGTTCATTCTGGTATCGATCCTGCGTGCGCTGGAAAAAGTCCATGAATGCAAAATAGTGCATGGCGGCATCCAGCCGGCAACGATTCTCCTGAGCAGGAATGGCGAGCCAATACTGACCCATTTTGCTGCTGCCCGCTTGGCGATCGCTGCGCGCACCTCTCAGCTCGCAGGCGAATTAGCTGCGGGTTATGCACCGGCAGAGCAATATAAAGAGACTGATAAAGTTGGCCCTGCCACCGATTTTTATGCGCTGGGCGCGACGATGTATTATTGTATGACGCGGCAACAGCCAGTTGACGCGCAGAGCCGTATCATGGCGTTAAGTAACGGCGAGCCCGATCCGATGGCGACGCTTTCCGGTTCTGCGGGCACTGCCTATAGTGCGGAATTACAGCAAGCGGTCAAGTGGATGCTGCGGCCTGACTATAACGATCGACCGCAGTCTGCAGCGGAGATCCTGGCGTTGCTCAAACCAGAGTATGCCGAAGAGCCAGGCAAGGCTATGACTTCTCAACAAAAAGCCACGGCTGATGCCAAGCATGGTTCGGTAGACAAATCTTCCATAGGGGCCGGTGTCGTGGCTGGGATCATTGCCTTGGTTGCTGTTGGCGTATGGTATGGTGAAAAAAATCCAGAATCATTGGATGATCAATCTGCTACCGTAATCGCGCAGTTTCCATCTGAGCATGACGCTGATCAAGCCGTTGCTGCGCACGAGACGCCAGAGGAGCAAACTGCCGCCTTGGCCTTTGCCCAACCAAGTCAAGAATCTGATCCAGGCAAGATATCACAGCCAGCCAGCGGAGAACTTAGCGGCGCTGAAAAACAACCACAGCAGGCAAGTGGAGAAATGCCATTGCAGGCAACTACAGACGATCATCAACACGACAACCAGCCAAAAGAGCCGAAACCGGAAAGCATGCTTTCTTCAGCAAGCGTAGCGATGAGCAGGTCCGGGCTTAAGGATAAACCTGCTGCTGAGCCGGAACCTGTCGAAGAGCAGCAGCAAGCAGTGATTGAGCCATTAACCCCTCAGCCCGAGAGCCAGCAGTTGCCAGAAAAATCCATTGATGAAAAAGCAGTCAAGGCACATTTGACTGCTGCTGAAAAAGCCATGAAAGCGGTGCGTTACACCACACCACAAAAAGACAATGCCTATCAACACTATCAGAAGGTGCTTGCTATCGATCCAGACAATGCAGAAGCGCTCACTGGCTTGCAGAAAATAGTTGACCGCTATGTTCAGTTTATCGCCAAAGCAAGGATCGATGGCAGACTCGATGAAGCCAGACTTTACCTGCAAAGGGCTGAGTCTGTTTTACCGGATGATCCCAAACTGGCTAGTATTCGAGTAGAGCTGTCTGCCGCAAAAAAAAATTGATCGAATGCTTAATTCCGGTTCTAGAGTTGATCAGATGGCTATGAGGGGTGGCTATGAAATCACTAGCTATCTCATTTTTGTCATTCGTTTATAACTGATTTTATAGCTAACCCATGAAAGCAACTGTCTCTGATCTTTTGAAACGAATTCCCGGTAAAGCTACTGAGGAGTGGCCGATGGGCGAGCCATTCGCGCTGGCGTTTGCGCATGGTTCGATGTCTGTTGAGGTATATGCGCCTCGTGGCACAGATACGCAAACGCCACATGATCAGGATGAGCTTTATTTTATTCATTCTGGACACGGCGAGTTTGTCGTGGCGGGTGAGCGCCATTCATTCGAGGCAGGGATGGTATTTTTTGTCCCGGCGCATGTCGAACATCGGTTTGAGAATTTTTCTCCTGATTTTGCTACCTGGGTTGTTTTCTGGGGACCAGAAGGCGGTGAAAAGTCTGAATAATGTGTTCAGGTCAATGTGCCAGCTTGCTGGCGACATAGGCACGCGCTGACCTGTTGCGAGTATCGCCACCGCCTGCGAAGCTGTGCGAGTTGCGCCTGATTGCCCGTCAGTGGTAAAAGCTGATCGGCCGGTTAGTTTCGGAGAAAAATCATCTGCATAAGGTACTGACTGAGGGTTGCATTCGATTTGTGCTGGCATGGTGGTCGGTGATCTACACGGACAGCCTGCCCGAGCCACGGTCCAGGCGATCATCGCCATCTGTGACAAAATTTTGCCTACCTATAGCGAAATGATTCAGCGATGCGAACATTACTGAGATTCCGCCACTGATTATGAAGCGCCTTTGTTTAGCGCAATGCTCTGCGCTGCATCAAAGCGCTGATCAGGCTCAGTTTTATTGCTCCTGCGACGCTTGATTATGCTATTCCCCCACAACATGACCTGGCTTGGTTAGAGCTGCGTTTGTCTGCCCACACGTATCTTTCACGTTAAACAATTTAAACTTCTCGCTAAATTTAACCTCTGCGGATTTAATTGTGTCACGAACACAAGCAAAAATAATATCAAGAATAATTTTCATTTATAAATCAATGATTTAGTGTTGCATTTGTGCTTTGCAAGCTTTATAATGTGCGCAACATGAATTAAACATTCGCGTTGTGTTTACAGTAAGGTGCAATATTAACCAAATGGAGGTATCAAGTTGAAAGGCGACAATCAAACAGTAAACCTTCTGAACAAGGTATTGAAAAACGAGCTCACCGCGACCAACCAGTTTTTTCTCCATGCCAGAATGTACAAAAACTGGGGGTTGGATGGATTGAATGAACACACCTATAAAGCCTCTATCAAGGCGATGAAACAAGCAGACAGTCTCATCGAAAGAATTCTTTTTCTGGAAGGCCTTCCTAATCTGCAGGATCTCGGAAAATTGCTGATTGGGGTGGATCCGCTAGAAATGCTTCAGGGAGATCTGGAGTTGATGACCGCTATTCGAGCGCAACTGATAGAAGCGGTCGATCATTGCGAATCTGTGCTTGATTATGTCAGCCGTGAGCTGCTTGAGGAAATACTGGAACATACCGAAGATCATCTCGATTGGTTGGAAACCCAGTTAGTGCTGGCTGAAAAAGTGGGTATTCAGAATTATCTGCAGTCCAAAATATAATTTAAGGAAAATATCTTATGAAAGGTAACGTAAAAATCATCGATATCCTGAACCAACTCCTTGCCGGGGAGTTGACCTCAATGGATCAGTACTTTACACATTCACGTATGTATGATGATTGGGGTTTCAATAAGCTTTATGAACGCATTGACCATGAAATGGATGATGAAAAACAGCACGCCGATCTTCTGATCAAGCGAATTCTGTTTCTGGAAGGCGTGCCAGCAGTGGGTAATCGCAGTCCACTTAGAATCGGTAAAGACGTGCCGGAAATGCTGGAAAATGACCTGGAATTGGAACGTTCCGTGATTACTGCATTGCGTAACGCCATTGCCGTTTGTGAGCAGGAGCAGGATTACCAGACGCGGGAAATCCTTGAAACCATGTTGGAAGACACAGAGGAAGACCACGCGCATTGGCTGGAACAACAGTTGGGGCTCATTAAAAAAGTTGGATTGGAAAATTATCTGCAGTCACAGATGTAACAGCTGAGCGGCGATCCAAAGCCTGTGAGACAGCTAGCAGCGCTGATAGGCAAAACAAAATCGCTTGCAAGCCGGTTAGTGATCACTTGCTAATGGTGGCTCTTCAGCAAAATCTGTGGTTGAACTCAGGCACCGGCAATTCACCAAGTGTATGATATAGGGCGATTTCCAGACATTTTAGTGTTTTGAAACCATAGGCTTTTCTCCTAGTGAGTTTTGCCTTG
>NZ_JAGFJM010000022.1 GCF_024102715.1 Nitrosomonas communis | reverse complement strand
ATGGCTTGCCAGTTGAGTTTGAAATCACCGGTGGAGAAGTCAATGACTGTTCTGCAGCACCTGATTTGATTGCCAGGCTACCTGACGCAAAAGCGATTGTTGCGGACAAGGGCTATGACAGCGAATGGATACGGGAACAGATAACGAAGAAGGGAGCTCGGGCTGTGATACCGAGAAAACGCAACTCGTTGAAGGGTAACGCAGATATGGATTGGGGTTTATATAGATACCGGCATTTGGTGGAAAATGCTATTGCCCGGCTAAAGCAGTATCGGGCAATAGCGACACGATACGACAAACTGAAGCGAAATTTTGAGAGTATGGTAGCCATAGCGTGTGGATATCTGTAGCTACCTATGTGAAATGTCAACAGACCCTAGGGAATAGCAAATAGGTTAGCAATAATGCAATTGCATACAATTTTTATTCTCTATTTGAAAAGTCAAGCGACAGTACTAAATTGAGCGAAAATTTACTCATACTTGAGTGAGCGTTGGCTAACCTAAAATGGCATGCCACTTAATATCATTCTGGAAATGGACGCTTGGGAATCTACTAAGATGGTCGGGTGTTATGCTCGTCCTGCACCTGGGCGAATTGCCCAGCATGCACATACATGTCGTGGATGACGTGCTAAATAGCATAAATTCGGCACAGTAGTGCAAAATACGATGGTAGACACCTTTTGTGTGCTTGTATGGGCTTCAATTTGACAACACATACATGGACGGCCGCGAAAGCTAACTTTGAGATCGATACTCTTAATGACTACCTCGCAATCCTGTTATATTACACACTTGTGAAGCAGCCTGAGTTGGCTGGAAAACCATCTAAGCTGGAAAAGGAGGAAAAAATGAGGCAAGAAAGCAAGGCGGTATCAGAGCAGCCTGAGCGGCGCAGAACCCTGTGGATTTGGGTGATCTTGGCATGGATGTTATTCGGCGCGATCATAGGAATACCCAGCATCTGGCTGGTGTCCTACGACACCTCCTACTACGATACCATATTCTCGCAGTTGGGAGTGCCCGTTCCTCAGATAGGATTCGATTTTAAGTTAATGGGGACGGTAGCAGCAGTGATAAACCTTGCGGCCGCATGGGCTCTATTTATGCTGAGAGCCCACGCGGTCAAGCTTTTTGCCTTGGGGCTTGTCATGACTATTGTTATGCAAGCCTATTCGCTAACCATGATTCCTAACTACCTCGATTACATACGGGCAACCACTGGCCTAGTATTCGTCTTCATCGGAGGACTCATTGTCCCTACAATTATGCTTCTTTATGCAATGAGGCTGAGGCGTCAGGGCGTACTATTATAAAAATGACGGATTCAAGTTTGAATCCACGAATCAAGAGAAGGCTCAATGACAATTTTTTGCGTGATTTTTTTCTTCGTTTGTAAACAACAAGCCGGCAAACCACTACCCGAATTCACAGAATTACCCACAATTTGACTTGTTTGGATCTGCTCGCCCAGCATAGAGAATGTGTATTTGTCAACGACAATTTAATGTTGACCCACTTGCCACATAAAAGCGGCAATTTAAATTTGACCCACCCTTAGCTTTTTCATTGATTAGTTTGTTGCTTCAGTGGCTGGTAAAACACCTGCTGTTCTTTTTCTCTTTAACCGGTAGCTGTTACCACTGATCTGCACGATATGAGCATGGTGAAGCAATCTATCCAGCAATGCTGCGGTTAGCGTCTGATCATCAGCAAACGCTGTTGACCATTGAGAGAACGGCAAATTACTGGTAACGATGACACTGCCTTGCTCATATCGCTTGGCAATAACGTTGAAGAACAGGTTGGCCTCATCCCGGCCAAATGGCAGATAGCCGATTTCATCGATCACCAGCAGCTTCGGTGATAACACGCTACGCTTGAGATAGATATCCAGGCGATTCTGTTTCTTTGCTGTAGCCAGTTGCAGCATCAAGTCGGCTGCTGTAATAAAGCGAACCTTGATACCGCGCATGATGGCGCTGTAGGCCAGCGCTATTGCCAGGTGACTTTTTCCGACCCCACTGGGGCCGAGTAAAACGATATTCTCTATTCGTTCCACAAACGCCAGACTGGTCAGTTCCTGTAGCTGCTTGCGTGGCGCACCGGTTGCGAAGCGAAAGTCGTATTCATCGAAATGTTTGATAGCGGGCAAGCCTGCTGTTTTCAGCAACATCTCGCGTGTGCGCTGCATCTTGCTGTCCAGTTCAGCCTGCAGGATGCTTTCCAGGAAATCAGCAAAGCTTTTGTCCTGTGTCGCGCTATGATCTGCCATTGC
>NZ_JAGFJM010000021.1 GCF_024102715.1 Nitrosomonas communis | reverse complement strand
ACCGCCTATGGGCGGCGAAAACTGAATGGAGGATCGTTTATGACTAAGTATCATGTCAACTGCCGATTTTTCCAGGAGAAACCCTACGAAGCAATTTACTTTAAAAGGAGTGAAAGAAAGTGGGCAGAAATTAAGCGACGAGATATTAATAGATAATATCCGCTGGTTTATCATCTTTCGATGGGCTGTCATTGGTGCATTGATTCTTTTTCAAATTGTAGCTCTGATCGCGTCGGATACACTTACTCAATTAGGAATCAGAGAACAACAAGATTGGCCGCTTGCCATCACAGCCGTTCTGAGTGTGGCCAATTTTGCCTATATTTATGCACTGGATTTTTGTCAATCTTCACATTACAACTCACCTTCAATCAACATTTGGGTGCAGATTATTGTTGATTTATTGTGTTTATCGGTAGTCGTGCATTATGTTGGTAGTACTGCAACACCCGCCCCCTTCTTCTATATTCTCCATATTGCCTTAGCATGCATTTTCTTCTCAGCCCTGGAAAGTTTATTTGTAGCAATCATAGTCTGTGCGATGTATACGATTGTGCTACTCGTCGAAAGTGGAATGTTTCTTCAAGTATCACAATCTATTCTTATAGACCCAAAGTTTTCAAGTGAGAGCTTGCACAAAGGCCATGTACTCGTATGGATGATCGCACTCGACACATTGTTTCTTATCGTCTGGTATGTCGTTTCACGTCTTACGCTTGTTGTTCGTAAACACGAGCAATACCTGCGTGACGCCTATGAGCAAATCCATCAAGCTCAAATTGCAAAAGATCAGTACGCCATGCTCATGACGCATCAACTTAAAGCGCCACTCGATGCCATTAGAAGCAAAATTAATCTGATCAAAGGTGGGTATTGCGGACAGGTACCCGCTGAAATAGAAGAGGTGCTCAGCAGAATTGATAAACGTGGACATAGCATGTCTCATTTAATTCTGGATGTGCTTAGGCTTGAACGATTAAAAACAGCCGGAAAAAATACGGATGCGATGGAATACGTTGACATCTCGGCAATGATTGATAAATGCGTCGATAAATTAGAACCACTCGCAAAAGCCAGAAATATTGAAATAAAACTATCAGCCCAGAATTTTCTTGCTCGTGGCATCCCGGATCAAATCGAAATATTGCTTGAAAACATCATTGCCAACGCAATCACCTATTCTTATGATAATACGGTGGTAGATATTGTTTCCACTCTTGAGTCGCCTAATAATTCAGCAATCGTGACAATTACCGACCATGGAATTGGAATTGAGGCAAAGGATTTACCGAACATTTTTGACGAATACTTTTATTCTCCAAGAGCAGTGTTACATAACCAGTCATCCAGCGGTATTGGTCTATCGTTAGTTAAAATTGCTGCAGGTAATAATAACCTCCAGCTTAAAGTCACGAGCGAGCCAAGTATGGGAACTGCATTTTCTGTGATCTTTCCAAATATTCAAATTCCTAAAGAAGAATGAATATGGCGAATTGATGCAGTGATGATTTGCATCAAATATTTTCCAATCAGTAATATTTCTTGTATAGCGCTCCCAAGACTTATAAAATACCTCCCATTCTGAATTCCATCAGGATAGTATTTATTCAAATTATCGAGATCTTTACAGATTCTTTCCGACTGTATCACATCATCCCAACACTTTGTAAGCTTTGGACAAATAACCCATTAAAGGGTAAAATTCCGGCTTTCTTATAATAGGTTAATTAACAAAACTGGAGAAAATTATATGGCAGTCACAACTGAGCAAAAAGCCCAGGTGGTGCGTGACTATCAAAGAGCCGCAGGAGATACTGGTTCTCCTGAAGTACAAGTGGCACTTTTGACTACTCGCATCAATGATTTGATCAACCACTTCAAAGCACACGCCAAAGATCATCATTCCCGCCGCGGCTTACTTAAAATGGTAAGTCATCGACGCAAGTTACTTGATTACTTGAAAAAAAAGAACAGCGATCGCTATCTTACGCTAATTGAGCGCCTTGGTTTACGCAAATAATTAACTTATTTGCTTTCTTCCCCAGCTCAGAAAAGCTTTTTAAGTAATGGTTTAAATCTTTTTTGGCTAAAGAATAAAAAGGTATAGCGTGGAGAAAGCCAATCAAGCAAGGATGATTACATCAATAAAGAAGGGTTGCTAATTGAAACTAATAAAGAAAAGTATTACCTACGGTCGCCATAATCTTACTTTGGAAACCGGAGAAATTGCGCGGCAAGCTCATGGCGCAGTGATGGTTACGATGGAGGATACAGTTGTACTGGTTACCGTCGTAGGAGATAAAAATACAAAACCTGGACAAGATTTTTTTCCATTAACCGTTGATTATCAGGAGAAATTCTATTCTGCAGGCCGAATTCCAGGTAGCTTTCTTAAACGTGAGGGCCGCCCTTCTGAGAAAGAAACACTCACTTCGAGATTGATTGATCGTCCTATTCGTCCACTCTTTCCCGCTGGCTTTTATAATGAAATCCAGATTGTTGCAACGGTTTTATCGTCTGACAGCGAAGTGGATGCTGATATACCGGCAATGATTGGCACTTCTGCAGCATTAGTTCTTTCAGGCATTCCATTTGATGGTCCTATTGGAGCTGCCCGTGTTGGTTATATCAATGACGAATATGTGCTTAACCCTACTACCAGCGAACTCAAACAAACTCAACTTAATTTGGTTGTAGCCGGAACACAACAAGCGGTATTAATGGTTGAATCAGAAGCAACGGAATTGTCTGAAGAAACCATGCTTGGTGCTGTCGTGTATGGCCATGAACAAATGCAAGTGGTCATTGATGCTATTAATGAATTCGCTGATGAAGCCGGTGTCACCGCGTGGGACTGGAAGCCAGTTGAAAGAGATCCGGTATTAATTGAGAAAATTACACAACTGGCAGAAGCAGATCTACGTAACGCATTTCAATTAAAACAAAAACAAGTTAGAACTGAAGCCATCAAAGAAATCTGGCAACGCGTCTACGCAGAATTAGGGGTAGGCACAGAAAATGGTCCAGATGAACAATCAGTCAAAGAAATTGGGTTTGAGTTGGAGTCCCAGATTGTCCGTACGCGTATTCTCGATGGCGAACCTCGCATAGATGGACGTGGCACAAGAACTGTACGTCCTATTACCATACGCCATGGTGTGCTGCCACGTACCCATGGTTCTGCACTCTTTACGCGAGGTGAAACTCAGGCCCTGGCTGTGGCTACTTTAGGAACTGCTCGTGATGAGCAGAGAATTGATACCTTACAAGGGGAATATTCGGAACGCTTCATGCTTCATTACAATATGCCCCCTTTTGCTACTGGAGAAATCGGTCGTGTCGGGACTCCAAAGCGACGTGAAATAGGTCATGGCCGCCTGGCCAAGCGCGCATTGGAAGCAGTACTTCCTTCGACTGAAGAATTTGGTTACTCGTTAAGAGTCGTTTCTGAGATCATGGAATCTAATGGCTCCAGCTCCATGGCATCGGTCTGTGGTGGATGTCTTGCGTTGATGGATGCAGGTGTACCCTTAAAAGCTCATGTAGCAGGTATTGCTATGGGATTGATCAAGGAAGGAAATCGCTTTGCTGTACTTACCGATATCCTTGGCGATGAAGATCACCTCGGTGATATGGATTTCAAGGTTGCAGGTACTGAAAAAGGCATTACTGCTCTGCAAATGGATATAAAAATTCAAGGAATTACCAAGGAAATTATGCAGGTAGCCTTACACCAGGCTAAAGAAGGCCGTTTGCATATCCTGGATATTATGAAGAAGGCTCTGCCTGCAACCCGGGAAAATATTTCGACACACGCACCACGTATTATCAAATTTAAAATTAATCCTGAGAAAATTCGCGATGTTATCGGTAAAGGAGGCGCAGTCATTCGCGCCCTAACTGAAGAAACCAATACCACGATAGATATAACCGATGATGGCACAGTCATGATCGCCTGCATCAATAGCGAGGGTGGCGAATTGGCTAAAAAACGTATCGAAGATATTACTGCAGAAGTAGAGGTAGGTAAAATCTATATCGGTGTAGTATTGAAACTGCTTGATTTTGGTGCAATTGTTAGCGTTCTTCCTGGTAAAGACGGTTTATTGCATATTTCTCAAATTGCTAATGAGCGCGTTGAAGATGTGGCTACTTACCTTAAAGAAGGCCAGTCGGTCCGAGTAAAAGTACTTGAAGCTGATGATAAGGGCCGGCTTCGCCTAAGCATGAAAGCAGTTACCGCAGAAGAATCTGAGAGTGTTGTTTCCTGACCGGAACCGAAACTAATTTTGCAAAATTGAGCGCTATCTTAGATAAAAGTAGCGCTCAATTTCACCTTGGTTCACAAGATTCTTCTAACTACTTGCCAATATCTGCAATTCCTCTGTTTACCATCGGCAAAGCATTCAGGTAGTCATGCAGCAACCAGTAAGCGGCTTAATTACTTTTCTTCACCAGCCGGCGTAATCGCCTCACACCAAAAAACACAATCATGAAAACTACCGGGATTGCGATCCCTGTGATCAATTCCACATTGATCGCATATCCCGCGGCTTTCGCTGCCTTTAGCCCATAACCCACGATACCAAGCAAATAGTAACTCAACACAACAACCGATAAACCCTCAACCGTTTCTTGCAAACGTAACTGCAAGTGTGCTCGATTATCCATGGATTTCAACAAATCACGAATTTGCGATTCCATGGAAATATCAACGCGCGTGCGTAACATGGATGAAGCACGCGCCACACGTAAAGAAAGAATTTCGAGTTTCGAACGCACCAGATCAAAAGTACCCATTGCTGAAGTCACACGTTGTTTCCTGAATTCATACAGCATTTGCAGTCCTTCGATACGCTCCTCCCTCAATTCAACGATACGCTGCTGCATGATAACGTAATAAGTTTGTGATGCACTGAATCGGTGGCTGGTCTGAGCAGAAACTTTTTCGATTTCTGCGGCTAATCCTGTCAGTTCACCAAG
>NZ_JAGFJM010000028.1 GCF_024102715.1 Nitrosomonas communis | reverse complement strand
GCTGATTAAATAAAATTTGTTTTTCGCGGCGCCGCCCGGTTTCGTCTATAGCGCGCCGCATTGAATCGGTAACACGGTCAGCATAAAGAACAGCGGTGCCATTGATATGGCGTGCGGCCCTTCCCATGGTTTGGATCAAAGAACGCTCAGAGCGCAAGAACCCTTCTTTATCTGCATCCAGAATGCCCACTAACGACACTTCCGGGATATCCAGCCCTTCACGCAATAAATTGATTCCAACCAATACATCAAACTTGCCAAGGCGCAAGTCGCGGATAATTTCAACTCGCTCAACAGTATCGATATCAGAGTGAAGATAGCGCACCCTAATGCCATGATCAGAGAAGTACTCGGTCAGATCCTCTGCCATACGTTTAGTGAGCGTAGTGACAAGCGTTCGCTCTCCCTTGACTGTTCGTATAGTCACCTCTGACATCAGGTCATCTACCTGCGTTGCTACAGGACGTATGATGATCTCCGGGTCAATCAAACCTGTTGGCCGGACAACCTGTTCGACAAACTCACCACTTTTTTCTTGTTCATATGTTGCCGGTGTCGCCGAGATAAAAATTGTCTGTGGCATCAGTTTCTCAAACTCATCAAATTTTAGCGGCCGATTGTCCAAGGCGGAAGGCAGGCGGAAACCATAGGTCACGAGATTTTCCTTACGTGACCGATCCCCTCGATACATTCCTCCTAATTGGGGCACGGTTACATGGCTTTCATCTATGATCATTAAAGCATTATTTGGCAGATAATCAATTAGCGTGGGTGGCGGTTCACCAGGTTTCCTGCCTGAAAAGTGACGCGAATAATTTTCGATACCTTTACAAAAGCCCAGCTCATTCAGCATCTCCAAATCGAAACGAGTGCGTTGTTCAATGCGTTGCGCTTCTACCAGCTTATTTTGTTGCTGAAAAAACGTGATTCGTTCAGCTAATTCAGTCTTGATAGTCTCAATTGCCCGCAGGGTTGTACTTCTCGGTGTCACATAATGACTTGAAGGATAAACAGTGTACCGTGCTACCTTTTGCAGAATTCGTCCAGTGAGCGGATCAAAGGAAGAGATACTTTCAACAATATCATCAAACAGCGATACTCGAATAGCCACTTCTGAGTTCTCTGCCGGAAAGATATCAAGTGTATCGCCTCTCACCCGGAAAGTACCGCGGCTGAATTCAAATTCATTGCGCTGATATTGCATCCCGGTCAGCCGTTTAATGATATCGCGCTGAGATATTTCTTCTTGTTCCCGCAAATGCAAAATCATACTGTGATAATCAACCGGATCCCCGATACCATAAATACAGGATACCGTTGCCACGATAATAGTGTCTCTACGTTCGAGTAGTGATTTTGTGGCAGAAAGACGCATTTGTTCAATGTGCTCATTAATGCTGGAATCTTTTTCTATAAAAAGATCCCGGGAAGGAACGTACGCTTCAGGTTGATAGTAGTCGTAATAAGAGACGAAATATTCAATGGCATTCTCCGGGAAAAATTCGCGCATTTCTGCGTATAACTGTGCTGCCAGTGTTTTATTTGGTGCAATGATGATCGCAGGACGACCTAAGCGCGCAATCGTATTCGCTATTGTGAACGTTTTACCAGAACCCGTTACACCTAGCAGGGTTTGGAAGAGCAGGCCATCCTCCAAACCTTCAACCAGTTTGCTGATCGCCTCAGGTTGATCACCAGCAGGCTGAAAGGATTGATATAGTTTATAGGGACTGTTGGGAAAGGTAATAATCACAGGTATAATTCCAACGAAAAAACCATTTTAATTCTATCACGTTAGGTATCGAACCATTTCAGGAGCATAGTTGTGGAACTCTCAAAACGCGCGCAGGCCATTAAGCCATCCCCTACCCTAGCCGTCACTGCAAAAGCTGCCAGACTCAAATCTGAGGGTAAAGATATTATAGGACTCGGTGCGGGCGAACCTGATTTTGATACCCCACAACATATCAAAGATGCTGCGATCGCTGCAATCAATGCTGGTTTCACCAAATATACCCAGGTAGGAGGTACGCCAGCACTTAAAAACGCCATTATTGCAAAATTCAAGCGCGAAAATAATTTCGATTTTACTCCCAAGGAAATCCTCGTTTCCTGCGGCGGCAAGCAAAGCTTTTTTAATCTGGTATTGGCCACGATCAATGCGGGTGATGAAGTCATTATTCCCGCTCCCTACTGGGTCTCATATCCCGATATTGTGCTGATTGCAGAAGGAAAACCGGTCTTTATTGAAACGGGTATTGAAGATAACTTTAAAATTACCGCCCAACAACTGGAAGAAGCCATTACTCCAAAAACCAGGATGTTTGTTATTAACAGTCCTAGCAATCCATCCGGCAGTGTCTATAGTTTGGAGGAACTCAAGGTATTGGGTGAAGTATTAAGAAAATACCCCAATATTTTGATTGCATCTGATGATATGTATGAGCACATACTTTTATCAGATGACAAATTTGTCAATATTCTCAATGCCTGCCCTGATTTGCGTGCACGGACAATTGTGCTGAATGGTGTCTCCAAAGCTTATGCGATGACTGGTTGGCGGATAGGTTATTGTGGCGGACCTGAGCGCATTATTACCGGTATGGAGAATATTCAATCACAAAGCACTTCTAACCCGACCTCTATATCACAGATAGCCGCTGAAGCAGCGCTTAATGGTGATCAATCCTGCATGATTCCAATGCAGGCAGCGTTCAAAGAACGCAATCACTTCATTACCAGCAAGTTAAATACGATTCCTGGTATTCATTGTTTACTTTCTGGCGGCGCCTTTTATGCTTTCGCTGATGTTCGTCAAGCGATTCAAAAACTCCAGAGGGATGGGCACATGAAAAATGATAGCGATATCGCTTTTAGTGAATTACTCCTGGATAAAACAGGAGTGGCCGTCGTACCCGGATCGGCGTTTGGGTGTAAAGGCTATATACGTCTGTCTTTCGCTACTTCAATGAAAAATCTGGAAGAAGCCATTGAGCGTATCAGCAATTTGCTGAAATGAGAAACTAGCGGAGTCTCTCACAGAAAATTCTTTTCATCCTCAAATGATCTTGCCGCCTAGTAATAATTGGCAAGAAATACAGTAAGAGGACTGGATTAAAGGAACAAACTGTGGGAGATTTCAGCAAGCACGGTAATTATTCCATTTCCAAATCAAAAATGACGCGAAGGCGAGCCGCAGACAGTATAAATAATACGGCAAGGTGAAGCCGACAATGTCAGTTTTGATTTAGAAATGGAATTAGTAGGTTATTCCAGTAAAGCCTTCACTGTTTGCGGTAAACTTGTCGAACCGCTAAGCAACTGGTATTAATCTGCGACAAACTCAGGTCGAACGGGATTTTTATAAATACTATACTCGAACGGTCTACTAGGTGTAGACATGCTGCTTTTTAACCCATTGCACCCCCATGACACTATTGCCGGGGAAATTATCATAAGATTTTAAACAGGCGCATCAAACATTCGATTCAGCAGATAATCTGTTATTTTAATATCAGGTGAAAAGCTCCATAAATAACGCTTTACCAGCCGTTATCTTCAATCAAGCTATGCTGCTGATTATTCAGCAATCAAAAAGGTTCAGATAGCATATCCCTGTTCAATTTTTGCGGCAATATGCGATGCAGCTTTCTTAGTTTTACCTGCGCGGGATGGAATATTGCATAAGCCACAAATATGACCGGAATGTATTTCCAGGCTATGAACTATAAAATTACCATTACATTTTATACAAGGTACGATACACAATACTTTGCTTTCCAGGAAGCGCACCAGCGTCCATGCACGTGTTAAGCTCAAAATACGCGGAAGCTGATTAATTTCAATATGCTCAAGATACAGTTTGTAGCTTTTGATAATGGCATCAATAACATGCACATTAGAATGTTTAATAATATAATTGAAAATATTAATAAATAACGAAGAGTGCATATTTGGCTGCCAACTGGTAAACCAATCTTCTGAGTAAGGCAGCATTCCTTTGGGAGGAGAAACACCTTTTATCTCCTTGTATAATCTTACAAGTCTCTCACGGCTTAATTCAGTATTAGCTTCTAAAACTTGCAGCCTGGCGCCAAGTTTAATTAATTCAGTAGCAAGTTGAATTTGTCTTGCTTCCGATAAAAGACTCTTTTCTCGCATAGATTTTACATTTACCCAATACTGAATTAAGCAATAATCTCTGCTGGCGATCCGGCTAATAAGATAGCAGCGTGAGACTGAGCCAGAGCACGATCGCGGCTATGATTGGAGAGAATTTCAGCTATGAGTCGGTCATCAAAGCGGAAGCGGCACAGCAGCATATTAGAAGAGGCCATTCTTAACAGTTGACCAGAGGTGAGATTCTCCAAAATATTGGCGACATCCTCACCTATACCGAGCCGATACATTGCCGTATCCTTGTCTTCCCGCAATAACTGTTGAGCAAGTAACATGTATCCAAGGTTGATTTCTCTTATCTCATCAAGAATCTGGCTGGTTTCCATTTTAATGCTCCTAATTTAAACAATAATATTTAAGCTGGGTACATCTTAAACTTGCAACTATGGAAGTAAATGGAAAACCAACCAAATGAATAGTCAGAATTCTACTAACCAATTTGTAGGATTTTTCCCTACATACGATAAGTTCATTGACTAATCAGACAGATATGGAGATATTTTTCTTTTAGCCTCTTCCGTAGAATCTGTGGGTAGTGGCAGATAAAAATTAGAGCATTGCCTTTATTGGGTGGGTAAGATAGTTTTTCCCGAAACTACAAACCTGTGCCAAGGAAAAGCAATGCTGATCAAGACTT
>NZ_JAGFJM010000106.1 GCF_024102715.1 Nitrosomonas communis | reverse complement strand
ATATTCACCAGACCTTAACCCCATTGAGCACAAATGGGCACAAGCCAAAGCAATCAGAAAACAACAAAACCAAACCGTTGAGCAACTCTTTAAAATTGAATCATTTTATGTGGCGTAGGCTATATGTGGGGTAACCGTTCGCTGAGGCAGTGAAGACCACAATTGGCGCAACTGTGCAGATTGCTCGGCGCAGTCAATTGCACATGTTTTCTGTGATGCCGAAACGCTGGGTGGTAGAACGCTCTTTCGCATGGTTGGAAAAATGCCGTCGGCTGTGGAAAAATTGTGAACGTAAACTCAACACCAGCCTACAGTTCGCCCATCTTGCTTTCTTGGCATTGTTACTGCAAAGACTTTGAACAGGCTCTTACAACCTCTACCTGCTACTTTCCACCCCATAGCTTCTTTCATCTTCTGGGGTGGTGCCAACTACCATAATCGTTAACGTGAGTTCGACGTAAGAAAAACTGTAAAAGGAATCTGAGTTCCTTATGATGAAACGATTTAGGAAAAGAGGTTGAGTTACCCAAGGGAGATTCCTCCTTAGGTGCTCACAGAACCGTACGTGAACCTCTCGATTCATACGGCTCTTCCTATCCAGTTAATTTCGTACCACAAAACAAACCAATCCACATTTTTATATACCGTTTGTTCATGTATTTTGGCATATACATATCACAACTATCTGTTTAAATTTATTATTATGAATAGTTGGTGCCGAAATTTGATGAATGAAGAGTATAGCTACTAATCATGACTCTATCCGCTCTACCTTTAGCAAATGCAAACGACGGCTATCGGCCCGTAATACCGTAAACCTGAAATTCTCTATCACGATCGATTCCCCACTCTTTGGCAGTCGGCCAAAATTGCTGGTAACAAGCCCGCCGATGGTGTCGAAATCCTCGTCACTGAAGTTAGCGCCCAGTGTCTCATTAAAACTGGCGACTTCGGTCACTGCTTTGACACGGTAATGACCGCTTGCATCCGCTACGATGTTCACTTCCTCTTCGTCAAAGTCATACTCATCTTCAATTTCTCCCACAATCTGCTCCAGCACGTCCTCGATGGTGACCAAACCGGCCACCCCGCCATACTCATCCACCACGATCGCGATATGATTACGGCTACGGCGAAAATCCTTAAGCAAGATATTGAGCCGCTTCGATTCAGGAATAAATACAGCCGGGCGCAGCATATCGCGCACATCGAATTCCTCCTCGTCTGCATAGTAACGCAGCAGATCTTTTGCCAGCAGAATACCGATCACATGATCTTTACTGCCATCGGTTACCGGAAAACGTGAATGCCCTTTCTCAATCACATACGGAATGAATTCATCGGGCTTTTCGCTGATATCTATCGTATCCATCTGTGAGCGCGGCACCATGATATCGCGCACCTGCATTTCGGATACATGCATCACCCCTTCGATCATCGTCAGCGCATCGGCATCAAGCAAATTGCGCTCATACGCAGAATGCAACAAGGTTACCAACTGCTGACGGTCTTCGGGTTGACGCAACAGCAGTGCACCGATATGTTCAAACCAACTGACTTTAGGTGAGGAATTACTCATGATAAATTTCATCATTGATAGATATATGCGCAGAAGCGCGCTGTTGAAAAATCTGGATTTGGCGGAAAACACGCGCAATCTTATCGTTCATGATAAGGATCAGCGTAACCCAGCCGGGTGACAATATTTGTTTCGAGCTGCTCCATGATGGCAGCATCTGCGTCATGTTCGTGATCATAACCTTGCAAGTGCAGCACGCCATGCACGGTCAAATGAGCATAATGCGCAGCCAGATCTTTATGCTGTTGCTGCGCCTCGCTGATCACCACCGGCGCGCACAGGACGATATCGCCTGACAAGGGATGCAGTTCATCGTATACGAACGTGAGCACATTGGTTGCTTTGTCTTTGCCGCGGAAATGACGATTCAGCTCTTTTCCCTCTTGCTCATCGACGATACGCAATACGATTTGCGCATCTTGCATCAATGCAGCATTCACCCATTTACGAAACTGCCACCGGCTCGGCGTTCCGGGAAAATCGGCGGCATATTGCAGCACTAGTTTGAATTTTTTATGATTTGCCGGGAATACAGGTTCGCGAACCTTACTGGCGTTTTTCATGCTTCTCATAAGCATCGACGATGCGCTGCACTAGCGGATGGCGCACGACGTCTTCGGTTTTGAAATGAGTAAAGGCAATCCCGCGTATCTTTGTCAGGACATGCTCTGCCTCGACCAGACCGCTTCGCTGGTTCTTGGGCAAATCAATCTGGGTGATATCACCTGTAATCACTGCTTTGGAGCCAAAACCAATGCGCGTCAGAAACATTTTCATTTGCTCCGGCGTGGTGTTTTGCGCTTCATCCAGAATAATGAAAGATTGATTCAAAGTGCGTCCGCGCATGAATGCCAACGGCGCAATTTCAATGGTGTTGCGCTCAAACTGCTTGCTGGTTTTGTCGAATCCCATGAGATCATAAAGCGCATCATAGAGCGGGCGCAAATAGGGATCAACTTTCTGCACCATATCGCCCGGCAGGAAGCCCAAACGCTCGCCTGCTTCCACAGCCGGCCGCACCAGAATAATACGCGCGACGGTTTCACGTTCCAATGCATCCACAGCACTGGCGACCGCCAAATAGGTTTTTCCAGTGCCCGCCGGACCAATGCCGAAGGTAATATCATGCTCCTGGATTTGCTGTAAATATTGCGCCTGCCGTGGCGTGCGTCCATGTAAATTGCTGCGGCGCGTGAGCAGTTTCGGTACGGCTATCTCGGCAGCAGTTGCTTCCTCCGTAACCGTCTCTGAGAAATGACGCATATTGGCCGCTTCGATCAGACCGAGCTGTACTTGTTCGACGCTGAGATGATGATGTGACTGGTTATAAAAATTCTTCAGTACTTGGGCAGCAAGCTGCGTCTGCTTGGTTTGGCCGCGTAGGCTAAAATGCTCGCCACGGCGCGCAATCACAACATCCAAGGCGTTTTCTATCTGTTTGAGGTTTTCATCTAGCGCGCCACAGAGATTGGCAAGACGCCGATTATCAGCCGGAGAAAAGGAAATCTCGACAGGTTTAGGTTTCAAAACTTTTGTTAAATAAATACGACGTGTTGATTCTCGCAGGGGTTACGCTAGATTGCAAGTGATAATGAACTGTCGTCTACCGGCCGCTATTCATTAATGATTTCCCCACGCAATGAATGCGACAATGCCGCCGTAATTTTGATATTTATGAAATGACCAACCAGATCGGGCGATCCGGCAAAGTTAACCACGCGATTGTTATCAGTCCTGCCGCAAAATTCGTCTGGGTTCTTTTTGGATGGCCCTTCTACCAGAACACGCTGAGCTGTCCCTACCATCCCTTGACTAATGGCCTGCGCCTGCTGAGCAATTCTTTCCTGCAAGCGATAGAGCCGCGCCAGTTTCGTTTCATGCAACGTGTCATCGGGCAAATCGGCAGCGGGCGTGCCTGGCCGCGGACTATAAATAAAACTGAATGATTCATCAAAATTCACCTCTTCGACCAGCTTCATAGTCGCTTCAAAATCAGCATCCGTTTCCCCAGGAAAGCCCACAATAAAATCGGAACTGATCGAGATATCGGGACGTACTGCGCGTATTCTGCGTATGATCGATTTATACTCGAGCGCGCTATAACCACGCTTCATCGCTGCTAACACTCTGTCTGCCCCTGATTGAACCGGCAAGTGCAAGTGACTGACCACTCTGGGCAGTTTTGCATATACTTCGATCAGACGGTTGGTAAATTCCCTCGGATGAGAGGTGGTATAACGGATGCGCTCAATGCCGGGGATCTCGTGGATATACTCAAGCAGCAGCGCAAAATCGGCCATTTCATCCTCATCCATTTCTCCCCGATAGGCATTGACGTTTTGCCCAAGCAAGGTGATTTCCTTAATACCCTGTACCGCCAGGCCAGCCACTTCCACCAGCACATCGTTGAGCGGACGCGATACTTCTTCGCCGCGGGTGTAAGGCACCACGCAGAAACTGCAATATTTGCTGCAGCCTTCCATAATAGAAACAAAAGCAGTCACGCCTTCTGTGCGCGCCGGCGGCAAATGATCGAATTTCTCTATTTCCGGAAAAGAAATATCAACTTGCGGCCGTCCTGTTGATTCGCGTTCCTCGATCAATTCCGGCAGACGATGCAGAGTTTGCGGCCCAAACACCAGATCAACAAACGGTGCGCGTTTGACAATTTCTGCCCCTTCCTGGCTGGCCACACAGCCGCCGACACCGATCAGCAAATTCGGATTAGTTTTTTTCAGGTGCCGCACCCGGCCGAGATCATGAAAAACCTTCTCCTGTGCTTTCTCACGGACTGAGCAGGTATTGAACAAAATTACATCAGCTTCATCGGGATTATCCGTCAACTCCATGCCTCTTGCCGCATGCAGTACATCCGCCATTTTATCCGAGTCATACTCGTTCATCTGGCAACCAAAAGTCTTGATATATAATTTATTATTCACGGAATATTACAGGTAATTTAGCTGGAAACTGGGTGGATTATTTTGAATAGCCCGATAAGTATATAACGGAAGAATCGGCGATTCCATCCTCGACACTACAGCGAACAACTTGAAAGCATCTCAACGCGCTCAAAACTACACATCAAAAGACTTCAAGAAAAGTAAAAAGTTCTATTATTTTCTGCAATTTAGCGACTTATAATCTTTATCTACTGCCTTGGCACTTTACCAAATTTTTCGTGCTCTAAAAGTACTTTGACTATAACAACAACCGACCAAATAGGATCGCTATGTCACACCAACCTGATTTGTTTGACGACGAACTACCTGCCGCTCACCAACAAAAAGAAAACAATTCCACAAGCGCACTGAAACTAACTGCACAAGATTCCGGGTTAACGCCGAGCCAGCAACGCTTCAACCGTTTACTCAGCCGTATCGAAAAACTCAAAAATCAGCTGATCGAAATACAAACCATCAGCGATGCGCATCGTCCGCTCCACCACCAGACGATTGCGCCGCTGCGCGAGCGCCATCGAACTTTCACACGCGAACTAGTGCTTTGGCTGGATGGACGATTGGCGCGCAAGGGCCTGAGCCCCAATCAAAAATGTATCGCCACCTTGATTCTGTGTAATCTTTGTGAACAGCTCGCAGCTGAGGGCGATGAGGAAATGCAAATCTTGCATGACAAACACAGCACTGAAAGCCTGGCGCAAAAGGAACAAGCTGCCATTTTAGGGGTACGTGAGATGATGGCAGACATCCTGGGCGAACCATTGGCCGACGACGAGCCACTGGATAACTTGCATGATGTGTTTAATGCCAGTATGGCAAAGATGCGCGAAGCAGCTGAAGCTGAACAGGAAAGACGTCAACAAGCCAGGGCACGCAAGAAAAAACCTAGTGCCGCCCAGCTCAAAGCCCAAGCAGAGCAACAAGAAGCAGAAACCACTTTGCGCAAGGTATTTCGCCAACTCGCCAGTGCGCTGCACCCTGACCGCGAGAACGACCCCGAGGAACGCACTCGTAAAACGACTTTGATGAGCGAGGCTAATGCCGCTTATGACCGCCGTGATCTGATTACGCTCCTGCAAATCCAGCTGCGTACCGAGCTTACTGACACCGCATCGATCGCCAAAATGGCCGAAGAAAAAATTGCCGCACTAACGCGGTTGCTTAAACAACAGGCCCAGGAACTGGAAAACGAACTACACCAGCGCCGTCAAGTTGCTCGCCAAGAATTCGGTCTTCCCTCTTACGAAACCGTGAGCGCAACCAGCCTGCAGCGCAGCCTAAGGGTAGAGGAAGTATCACTTAAACAAGATTTAAATGCCATGCAGCAAGATTTACAACAGATTCAAGATGACAAATATTTCAAAAGCTGGCTGAAAGAACAGCATCGGCTGTCTCAAGCAAACTTTATTGATGACCTCGATGATTGGATGATGGATTCATTTAGGTATAAATAAAGCACAAACCTTATCAAATGATCATTCCCCCACTTCACGCCTTTGGAAAACTACGACGGGATGATCTTGGCACGGTCATTGACTGGCATCCCCTGATCGATCACATGATTGATGTAGCGGCCTGCTTTGCATCTCTCTGCTCATGCCGATCCATTCGCCGATCCCTGGAAAGAGCGGCAAAAAGAAATCTGGATGATTGTGATATCGCACGCCTGTCAGTGCTGGTTTTTTTGCATGATATTGGCAAAGCCAATAGCGGATTTCAGGCTAAACGCTGGAAAAACGAACAGGATATCCCCAAAGCGTGGCCTAAACACGCCGGACATGGTCTCGAAGCACTCAAACTATTTTATGAAACGCAAGCCTGGCAACCGATTGAGCCATTGATCGAACAGATTTGCACATGGGGCGACGCCGGTAATTCTCTATTAATTGCCAGTATCAGTCATCATGGCCGTCCCCTTAAAGATCATCCAGGCGACTGGAATAAGCTTATCTGGAAGCAAGTTCCGGGCAGCTATGATCCTGCTATCGTCTTACGCGACATAGGTGAATGCATCGCAAATAACTATCCTCAAGCCTTTGAATCAAGCAGCAATTCATTACCCAACTCACCCGCTTTTGGTCACTTGTTTGCTGGCCTGGTACAATTAGCCGACTGGCTGGGATCCGATACCGATTTCTTTCCGTATTCTCAAGAAAAAGAAAATAGAAGCATTACTGCGAAAGAAAAAGCACTTAACGCCATCTCAGCTATTGGATTAAATACTGAAAACTGGCGCAACCAACTAAATAAGCGTGATCCCAGTTTTGCAGATACTTTTGGTATTGCAGCACCCCGACCGATTCAGACAGCCATGAGCAATCAGGAGCTTGGTTCATTGGTGATACTCGAGTCAGAAACCGGTAGCGGCAAAACCGAAGCAGCGCTATGGCGATTCGTGCATTTATTTCGTACCGGAGCGGTAGATAGCCTTTATTTCGCTTTACCGACCCGTGTTGCTGCCTCACAGGTCTATCACCGTGTTCAAACTGCCATCAAGAACCTATGGGCTGAACATTCACCTTTAACTATCCGTGCCTTACCCGGTTATGTAAATGCTGATGGTGGGGATGCCAGGCAATTGCCGAACTTTGAGGTACTTTGGTCAGATCATCCCGATGATGCCAAGGCACAACAGCGCTGGGCCGCAGAAAACAGCAAGCGTTTTCTCGCTGCCCCCATCGCCGTTGGCACGATTGATCAGGCTTTGCTGGGTGCGTTGCAAGTACGCCATGCACACTTACGTCACGCCATGCTGGCGCGCAGTTTATTGGTAGTGGACGAAGTACATGCGTCCGATGCTTATATGACGGTACTATTGGAGCAGTTACTCAAAGCGCACCTGAATGCTGGCGGCCAGGCATTGCTCCTGTCCGCCACACTTGGCTCCAGCGCCAGAAACCGTTATTTGACGCTCGCATCCAATGCGAAAAAATCACAGGTCGAGATCATGTCGTTTGAGGCAGCATGTGCAGTGCCTTATCCAGTTATTTCCGATCACAAACAAACCTATTCTGTCGAAGCCACTGGGCACACCAAGAAAATCACATGGGCAATGCATGGTGTCATCAATGCGCCTGATGACATCGCAAGGATGGCGATAGATGCAGCCAAGCTTGGCGCAAAAGTGCTCGTGATACGCAATACGGTCCCTGCCGCTATCGCTACTCTTGTTGCCATCGAGAACAGCATACCGGATCAATCCTGGCTGTTCTCTGCAAATGGCGTGCCTACGCTGCATCACAGCCGTTTTAGTCGGCAAGACCGCCCCATTCTGGATAAAGCAATCGAAGCGCAGCTAGGTAAAAATCGTCCAGCCGGTCCACGCATCGTCGTGGGAACGCAAACATTGGAGCAAAGCCTGGATATCGATGCTGATGTGCTCATTACCGACCTGTGTCCGATGGATGTGTTATTGCAGCGTATTGGCCGCCTGCATCGCCATGCACGCCCAGCGCAAGAACGCCCGGAAGCGTTTCGATCCGCGCAGGCCTGGATATTAACGCCAGCAGGACATGATCTCACCCCTCTCATCAGTAAATCGCAGCATGGTTTAGGCATGTTTCACAATGGCGGTGGCATCTATGGGGATTTACGCATATTGGAAGCAACCCAGGAATTGCTGATCAAACATCCCGCGATATTCATTCCGGATGATAATCGCTATCTGGTGGAAGCAGCTACACACCCCGATAAACTCAATGCCATTCAAGAAAAGAAAGGCAAGGATTGGCAAATTCTCGGGCAGAAAGTTGAGGGAGAAACTGGCGCACGAAGAACCATCGGGCATTTACAGGCATTGGATATTGAGCAAGTTTTTGGTGAGCAAGAGTTTCCGAGCGATGCCCAAATTGCCACCCGCCTGGGTGCCCAAGACCGGATTCTTTATTTTGACCTTGAGCATCCCGGGCCGTTTGGCGAACCCATTGAAGAACTTCCCATTCGTTACCATTTGCTGCCCAAAGATCTGCTACTCGATGCGGTGTCAAGTGATATTAACCAAACTGAAACAAGTTTGACTTTCCGTTTGGGTGAAGCGCAATTTCGCTATACTCGGTTCGGACTGGAACGTCTCAAGGACAATTAACTACTGGATACTGGAGAAGAACCTACTGTGACGCTGCGCTATTCTCTGCTTGATGAACCGCTGATACGTGCTCGCCTGATAAATAGCGGGCAGATCGTACGACACAGCCTGCCGAGCCTGTTTGTTGCCCTGATCCAGGACGAGATACGCGACTTCCCTGCGCTGCGCCCACACCAACGCCATCCCTGGCATGCCTTCCTAACCCAACTCGCTGTCATCACCTTACATCATGCCGGGCGAAATCAACTATTTGAGACAGCGCAGGAATGGAAGGCAGCACTATTGGCGCTTACACCGGATTACCCTGATGGTGCAGCATGGTGCCTGATTGCACCGCATAACAAGCCCGCTTTCATGCAGGCTCCTGTGCCTGATGGCAAAGTAGATAATTGGAAAAATACGCTACACGCCTCTGATGAAATAGACATGCTGGTGACTTCTAAAAATCATGACCTGAAAGCTGCACGAATGCAGCAAGCGCTGGTGGATGATTGGGTCATGGCGTTGATTAGCTTGCAAACCCAGGAGGGGTTTTTGGGAGCCGGTAACTATGGTATTTCCCGGATGAATGGTGGCTTTGCAAGTCGCCCGGCGCTGGGTGTGGTTCCCAAAGGTCGCTGGGGACGTCGTTGGCAAAGAGATATCTCTGCATTGCTAAATCATCGGAATAACATTATTGAACACTTCGGTCTTCAGCCTGAGGGCGGCATCAAGCTTTTATGGCTAAAAGAATGGAATGGCGATGACAGTCTCGCCTTTTCCTCTCTTGATCCTTTCTACATTGAAATCTGTCGCCGCATACGCTTGGTTCATTTTGATAACAATCAAACAGTGGGTGCAATTGCGACAGGGAGTAAAGTGGCTCGCGTTGAAGCCAAGGAACGAAACGGCGTTACTGGCGACCCTTGGACACCCATTGACACAGCCGCAGGCAAAGCACTAACTATTGGTGCAGAAGGTTTTCACTACCGCTTAGCGTCTGAACTCCTGTTTGGTAGCAAGTTTCGCCGTTCTATTGCGCAACAACCTGAAATTATGGATGGAATGGAAGGAATCGTCATGCTGGCTCAAGGTGTGACAAGAGGACAGGGAAAAACAGAAGGCTATCACGAACGCCGTATTCCGATTTCCCCCAAAGCACACAGCTTGCTGTTTCGAAAACAGGTTGATTGGCTAGCGAAAGTTGCTTCAGATCGCGTTGTTGCGGTTGGAGAAATGCGTGCCGTACTGTGGACAGCGCTAGCAACTTTATTCGATCAAGGCGCAGTAAAAGATAAATTCTCCGATAGCGCGAAAGATAAGGCTAATGGTTTTACTCAACAATTTGAACGAGCCGAGGATGCACGTTTCTTTGAAGAGCTCAATGCTGAAATCGAATCAGATGATCCAGATCACACACGCTTGCAGTGGCTGCTAGCCATGGCAGACCGTGCCGAGGCTATTCTCAAGAAAGCATTTATTGCCGGACCACAAAGCAGCGAACAGCGATATCGCGCCCGATCAACCGCTTTGTCCCGTTTCCACGGCAGTCTGCGGAACAGCAAAACTCTCCCCACACTCGCCAATTATTATCGTCAATTAACCCACAGCAAGGGAATTGTGCATGAGCCTGACTGATGCAGTTTCACCGGAAAAATCAGCAATTGGAAAATCGCTTCAATCTGAAGGTAGGGGGCAATTAATTTCACGCCTGGCACATATCATTACAGAAGCTGCGCGTTTTACAGGCGATACACACGGATTGGATAACGGTGAACGTGCCGCACTGGCCAGACTAGATCCAGATGGGCAATGGCGCCCTCATCAGATTGCCGCGTTATCACGCACATTCTTATATGCTGGATTAGAGCCGGCTACATGGCATGCTGAAACATGGCAACGCTGGGCGTTAATAGCGCATGGCATGGCGCTGGCTGGGCATGATGCCAGTCAAAGTTTGGGTCAACAATTTAGTAGAGCGGACATATCGGAATCCCGCGTCACCAAGCTGCTCACCTCCCGTGACGATGCTTTTCGTCAGCTCTTGCCACGCTTGCTGCGCCTGCTGGTCAGCAAGAATGTTGCGCCCAATTGGCATGAGTTAGGTGGATTGATACTCAGCCAAGGACGCCAGGAAGAAAAAGCCGAAAACATCCGCCTCAGAATCGCCGGACACTTTTTCTCTGCTGAAAACAAAAAAACCAAAACCCTCGTTTAACCATTGGAGCTCGACCATCATGCCGCTACCGCGCTTTATTCAAATTCATACTCTGCACACTTATCCTGCTGCCTTGCTGAATCGTGACGATGCTGGCCTGGCAAAGCGCTTACCATTAGGCAATGCCGTGCGCACTCGTATTTCTTCGCAGTGCTTGAAGCGGCACTGGCGGATGACAGACGATCAATTTGCTTTATCAAAATTATCAATCCCAATGGCAATTCGTTCTCGTGCCACATTGGAACTCATTAGCAAGCGTATTCAGGAAAAAGGTATTTCCGCAGCTTTGGCTCAAGCTGCTGCAGAAGCATTGCGTGATGCAGGATTACTCGATAAGGGCGGCAAGGACAAAAAAGGTGAGGATGCGCTCAAAACGGGTCAGGCTGTGTTAATGGGTAAGCCAGAAATTGATTATTTAGTTGAGCGCTGCACTGACATTGCACTAGCCAGTCCGGATGAGCAAACCCTCAAAACCAATATCGCAAAAGCTCTAAAAGATGAAAAGAAAAATATTGAGGCACTCAAACACGCAAGCGGACTTGAGTCTGCTTTGTTTGGTCGGATGGTAACATCGGATATCCTTACCAATCGGGATGCCTCTATTTATGTATCCCATGCGTTTACCGTGCATCAGGCGCAAGTGGAAAATGATTATTTTACGGTGGTCGATGATCTGATTCAGGAAGCCGGTGAATTGGGGTCAGCGGGTATTTTCGATACTGAACTTGCCTCTGGCCTTTACTATGGTTATGTAGTAGTAGATGTTCCTCAATTGGTTGAAAATCTGGAAGGCATTCCTGCAAACACCTGCTTTGCAGACAGCACGCCGGTTGAGCGCCGTGAGTTGGCCGGGCGCGTCGTCCAGCACCTGCTCCATTTGATTGCCACTGTCAGTCCTGGTGCCAAACGGGGATCCACTGCCCCCTTCGACTGGGCAAAGTTTATGCTGGTAGAAGCGGGCGATTGGCAGCCACGCAGCCTGGCCGGCGCGTTTCATGATGCGCTTCCGCTGGAAGACAAAACCAGCACACATAGTATCCGGCAACGCGCCGTGATACGTCTAGCGCAAGAAATGTCCACCATGGATCAAGCCTATGGTGCGCCCCTGACGCGGCGCTTCCTGGCGCTGGACGCTATCGATTTACCGGGCGCGGAACGGGTTAGTCTTTCTAAATTGGCTGAATGGACAAGCGAGACAGTACGGCAAGGAGTTTGTTGAGATGCCGCGCCATCTTTTGCTTCGGCTAAAAGCGCCGTTGATCGCCTTCGGTGGTGAAACCATCGATAATTATGGTGTCATCCGCGACTTTCCGGCACTCTCCATGATTACTGGCTTATTTGCCAATGCGCTTGGCTGGCGACGCGAAGATCGCGTTTTACATGATGATTTACAAAACCGCCTGATCATGGGTTCGCGATTGAATACCCCGGCACAACGCTTCACTGATTTTCAAACTGCGCAATTGGCAGGTGATGATAAAGGATGGACTACCTGGGGTATTCCTGAAGAAAGGCGAGGCGGTGCCAACACTTATCAAGGACCCCATTTGCGCTACCGCGACTATCATGCCGATCTTGACGTACTTGTCGCCTTACGCCTTGCGCCTGCGCATGAATCACCTACATTGGATGATCTTGCGCATGCGCTTGATCATCCAGCGCGTCCCTTATTCATAGGTCGTAAATCCTGTCTGCCCAGCCAACGAATTTTTGCTGGTTGGCAAGAAGCTGACAACGTGCTCCATGCCCTCCAAATAGCGTGCCCTCCTCAAATAAACCCTGCCCAATCCGTGCGGATGCAGTGGCCTGATGGTGAAGGCCAATTAGCCGGTGATCGTTTGCTTGACGTATGTGACGAACGCAGTTGGACGAGTGGCGTACATGGTGGTTGGCGACCTATCCGCGAGGGCAGTTTTACGCCACGAGGAGCGTAACTATGATGTTTCAATTAATGCGCTTGCAACCAGATGCCGTCGCGCTCGCAGCCTGGGCTGTTCGCCACGGGGTGTTATCTCCTGATGGTGATTATGGCTACGCCTTGCACGCTTTGCTCTATACCGTATTTGGTGAGCAAGCTCCCAAGCCATTTCGTTACCTCGGCAGCAAACAAGGGCTCTTGGCCTACACCTCTGAAAATCCGGAAACTTTGCATCAATATGCCAGCCTGGCTACACCGGATGTTGCGCGGGCATTGGGGTTGGATGAGCTCGATGCACGTCCATTTCCCACCACATGGAAAACAGGACAGACATTTGGCTTTGAAGTACGAATTCGTCCAGTCATTCGCGCTAAAGATGGCCGAGAACGCGATGCCTACTTACACACGGCAGATACTCTTCCTGCAGCTGATAACGAAAGTATTGCCCAACGGGCTCTAGTTTATCGCGACTGGCTTACCAAGCAGTTTTCAGTCGAAGGAGCGGCACAAATTGTCCAAGCGCGGATGGACGCATTCTGCTTGACCCGAGTATTGCGCAAGAAAATTGCTGAAGTCGATGGCAAGCGCAAAGTATGCTTCGTGAACGGCCCTGATGTCATTTTTACAGGGCAATTACAAGTCGAACATTCAGAGGCATTTGCCCGCCTGCTGGCACGAGGTATCGGGCGACACCGGGCGTTTGGTTTCGGGATGTTACTGCTTAAGCCTGCGAAATTATGCTGAAAGGCCGTCTTGGGCTTGAAACTGCCCGCATCCCTCACACCGATCGGCATGGCCTGATCTGGCTGGAACGTGGTGAGCTCTGTGTCATTGACGGCTGCTTGAATTTCTTATCAGGTAAAAACTCGGATACCCCGCATATTCTTCAAGTGCCCCATCAAGCAGTCTCCATGATATTACTTGGGCCGGGCAGCAGCGTCACCCATGATGCACTGCGCCTGCTGGCACGGCATGGCACATTGATGGCAGCTATTGGAGCAGATGGCGTACGCACCTATACTGCACCGCCTCTGATGCCAGATCGTTCCGATGTGGCACGAAGACAAGTCGAGTTATGGAGTAGTCCGCGTCGCCGCGTCAGTGTTGCGCGCCATATGTATGCCTTGCGGCTGGGCGAGGTGCTGCCCCACCGTGATTTAGATACGTTACGAGGAATTGAAGGCGCCCGAGTCAAGACAATTTACCGCCTCATGGCAGAAAAATATGGTATTAAATGGAATGGTCGGCATTATGACCGGGAAGATCCCAATGCAGCTGATATCCCTAACCAAGCGATTAATCATGCTGCAACTGCCGTGCAAGCTGCCGCTGCCATTGCTACGCAATCACTAGCAGCTATTCCCCAGCTTGGATTTATCCATGAAGATTCTGGGCAAGCATTTGTATTAGACATTGCTGATTTGTTTCGCGATTCTATTACATTGCAAATTGCTTTTTCGGCTGCGAAAAAAGCAATAGATGGTGATGAAACCACCATAGACCGATTGGTAAGACGTGAGGCTTCCATTATTTTCAGGAAACAGGATGTCATTCCTGCCATGATCGAAAAAATCAAACAAGTATTACGTACTGAGGAAATAAATGGCTCTGGTAGTGATAGTGACGCGTGATGTTCCCTATAGGTACCGTGGATTTCTTTCCTCAGTAATGCTGGAAATTGCTCCGGCAGTCTACCTCTCTCCACGCATGAATGCTGGAGTAAGAACAAGAACTTGGAAGATTCTGGCAGATTGGTATCAAGCAGAACCACAAGGCAGTATAGTGATGGTATGGCGTGATCTGAATGAAATCGGCGGCGTTGGGATAAAAAACTTGGGTGATCCACCGCGTGAATTAGTGGAAGTGGATGGTCTCTGGCTGGTAAAACGCCTATCTTGATTTGATCATTAAAAAAATGGATTCATTTGAAGAATTGCTTTTGTAGATTATAGGGTTATCTACAAGAGTTTCCCCCGCGCCTGCGGGGATAGACCC
>NZ_JAGFJM010000096.1 GCF_024102715.1 Nitrosomonas communis | reverse complement strand
TCACTACCGCGACTTTTGATCGAAGCAGCTCGTGGTGGTTTGAAGCCGAGTCCTGTAACCAGACTTCGAGGGGCCTACCCTCATCTCTCATGCAGCATAGCTGCTCGAAGGACTGCGTCCTTCTTTGCGCCTTCGTGGCACACCATTGTCGTAGCAATTGCCTGCTTTAAGCCAGTGTTGGGTGACCCGGCCAGCATAATGACTGCCTCTATTAGAATGGAAAATGACTCTCGAGGGTGGCTGGCGCCTGATTTTTGCCACATCATCAGCTTGAGCAATACATCTAATCGCCTGCCAACCTGAATATTGGTCACGTTTAAGTTTTACCGCCTCAATCTTGAATTCCAATGTGAATGCTCGACGCCGTAACTTCTTTATTTCTCATATCCTGCCATCTCCAGTTCCTCGTTTTAAGTCATCTACCAAAAGTTTACCGGATCAAAAATTTTGACTATCGTGAGTTAGCGTTAATATTCAGCTTGCTCAATGCTGAGCAAGCTACTGACATGCACCCCGAAAACGCAGGCAGGGGATACGCGCGATTGACTCAAGGTGGCAACGCTGAAAATGCCTGCGGTGCCAGTATCGGCTCAGTGATGAATTCTTCGGGCTGCTCACCCGTCAAGCTTTCCAGGAAGGCTACCAGATTGTAGACTTCCTGATCGGTGAGTTCTCTGTCGAGCTGTACTTTACCCATGATGCGCACCGCCTGTGGCAGGGCTGCGACCGAACCATCATGAAAATAAGGTGGCGTCATGGCAACGTTACGAAGGCTGGGCACTTTGAAGATATACTTGTCGGCGGGATTCTTGGTGACAGCGAAACGGCCTTCATCAATTGGTTGACTGCCCGTTTTCTTCCAATAGTCCTCAAATACACCGAACTTCTGAAAAGAAGAACCGCCGACTCCCACGCCGTTGTGACAAGATGCGCAGCCAATGTCCATAAAGTTCTTTAACCCATTTTGTGCTTGAGATGTCAAAGCCTTGACATCACCTTTGAGAAAGGCGTCGAATGGCGAGGGGGTCACCAGTGTCCGCTCATAAGCGCCGATCGCTTTACCCCAGTTTTCAGGCTGCACTGGCTCTGGATCATCCGGAAAAGCTTGCTTGAATTTTGCCTCATATCCGGGCAGCGCCTTAATCTTGTGGACGACAGCCGCAAAATCAGGGTTTCCGAAGCTGCTATGCCCGATCAGCGATCGCATCGCCTGCTCCTCCACGTTTTCACGATCGCCTATCCAATGGGCTTTGAACTGGAGCGCGGCATTGAGAATGGTAGGCGCATTTCGAGCATTCAAGCGATGCTCGACGCCGATCGATTTCGCCAAGGCATCAGTGCCATAAAGGGCAGGACGATGGCAGGTTGCACAGCTCACGGTACCGTCCAAGGACAGCCGAGGGTCGAAAAACAACTTCCTGCCCAACGCGACACGAATGGGAATAATTGGAAAAACCTCGGTCGCCATATTCTGCGGGAGCGGCTTGAATACCTGATTGGCGTTTTCTATCAAGGATACTTCTGCCTCCCGGGCCTGAGCTGTAACCGCAAGAAAAACTGTTACCCAAGCGATAACAGATATCCAAAAAGTTGATTTGCCCTTTGCTGTAAACGAATGATTGGTCATGTTCGTGTCCACTTAATCCCATTTCATCATTAGGTCGGTCAGTTCGTTAATATCGAATATCCGATCAAGCCCCCACGTCGGCAATGATTTTTTCGCACCCATTCTGCATTCTAGCAGAACAAAGTATCTTTACTTTCTTCAAATACCTCACCCAATGCGGTTATTCATAGGCGAAACTGAAAGAATAAAATCGGGATGCTCTCTTGCTGTGGAAAGAGGATCGTCTGTTGTAGCGGACAGCGGCGCCTCTTGCGGAGCTGATAAGCGATTGGAATCCCATGATGAAGAAGCTCAGTACGCTGTTCTGGGGCCAGTCGGATCGATTCATCACTGACATCCAATGCGACCAGGCGGAGACCTTGCGCCTCGATCTGGATTAACAGCCTGATCGGGCAACAAAGGTGGTCCGATATCCACCGTCTTGGTTACCCGCTCCGTGGTTAATCCTTGGGCTATGAGATCAGTGATCAGGGCTTGAAATTCACGCAGCTTCTCCTCGTCTGCCGGTGAGTTCTCGACCTCGCGCACTACTTGCCCATCGGCCGAGACAAGATCGATCTTCTCGAACAGTAAGTGAAATAGAATCGGCGGTGGGAGCGCAAGGCGCTGCTGCAGGAAGTAACCGATCGTATTGATATCGATCGGTGAGAGAATTCCGTTAATGAACTGCTGCGTGTCGAGTATCGCGACCGAAAAGGTTGGGCCGCCGGAGAAGGTCACGCCAGGGCTCGCTTCAAAAATACTCGGAGCAGCGCTACCGAAGGGAATACTAAAGCCTATTGTGCCTGATGATTCGGTGCTACCTGACACGGTGGTCAGCCCTGTGAATTGCAGGGGTTGGTGTAGACTGGCGCGGACGATGTTGAGCAACAGGCCCTAATTCTGAGTCTCCTCGGCCTGTATGTTATATCTGACGGTGCTGCTCGAAAATTGATCGACCACTGCGCAAGCAGTGAGCATCGCTGGCATCAGTATGGCGACAACATTTTTCATCAATGCCATCAGAGTATCCCCAGCGCGAGTCCGCCGCCCACGAACAACATCATGCTTGCCACTACCGCCTGCACCGTGCGCAGCGTGGCCTGCCGCAGCACGCGCTTGCCGATGAGCGCGTCGGCGAAGGCGCAAACAGTACCCACCGCCACGGGCAGAATCAACTGCTGAGAACGCGCAAAATGTTCGGCCAGAAAACCTACGCCATAGACGATAAGCCGCACGGCATCGACGAGAACAGCCGACACTGCCGCTGTTGCAACAAAAGCCTCTTTCGAGAGGCCGAGCTTGACTAGAAAAGCTGAGCGTAGTGCACCTTGATTACCAGACAGGCCGCCAAAAAATCCAGATAGCATCCCGCCCAGTGGTAACCAATGAGGCGGAAACGCCAATGCTTGAAAACGGGGCCACAACTCTAACAAAGCGAACGCTATAATCAGGATACCGATGACTGCCTTGACGATCGTAATCTCGAAGATCGATCCAGCAAGAGTATAGCTTGTGCTATGGGCGGCATCTTGTCGAACAAATTAAGGAGGCTTGCCCCCGCTATGGCTGTAATGGCGGCGGGCGTGCTAAAACGTACCACAGTCTGCCAGTCCGCCTGCTTGGCAAGCAAACCGAGCTTGAAGATATTGTTAGCGAAATGTACCACAGCCGTAGCGGCGATGGCTAACGGCACCGGGAAAAATAGTGCGAATACTGGCATCAGAATGGTACCGAGACCGAACCCGGAAAAGAGCGTAACCCCAGATGTTAGTAGTGCTACGGCGCCAATCAGAATCAGTTCTATGGGAGAGTCCTTTTATAATCGAATCTCGCTATCGAATTTCGATTATAATTTAAGAATTAAGTTGCGAACTCAAAAAAATCAAACTCATGACTAATTCGAACGCGAGCGATCGAAACCCTTGGGCCGTCTTTCTGATCTTCCTACGACTTGGCCTGATCTCATTCGGCGGTCCAATCGCGCATTTGGGTTACTTTCGGGAGGAGTTCGTTATCCGGCGGCGATGGCTTGCAGAGCATAGCTACGCGGATCTGGTAGCGCTATGTCAATTTCTGCCGGGGCCGGCAAGTAGTCAAGTCGGGATCGCGCTAGGTCTTTTAAGATCTGGGTATATGGGAGCATTGGCCGCATGGGCGGGATTCACTTTGCCTTCGGCGGCTTTATTAATCTTATTCGCGCTGGGCATTGACAATTATAGTGAAGCCGTTGCACCCGGCGTGCTGCACGGCCTAAAAGTAGCCGCGGTTGCCGTGGTTGCTCAGGCAGTATGGGGAATGGCCCGCAATCTCTGCCCAGATACGTTGCGTGTCTCACTTATGGCGATGGCCGCCTGTATCATCTTGCTTGAACCTTCCACCTTGAGTCAGATTATCGTGATCGCTGTTGCTGGTATTGTGGGTCTGCTGCTGCTCAACCCCCCGCAAGCCGCTGCACATGATCCACTGACGATCATGATCAGCCGTAAGGTCGGAGCTCTCTGGCTGTCTCTGTTCTTTTTTTTGCTAGCTGTTCTCCCAATTTTGGCTCAACTGCTGCCGGGACAGGCCATAGCGATGGTAGATGCATTCTATCGCGCTGGATCGCTGGTGTTTGGCGGAGGCCATGTCGTGCTGCCGCTACTGCAAGCCGAAGTGGTACCCTCTGGCTGGGTGAGCAATGATGCCTTCCTGGCTGGTTATGGAGCGGCTCAAGCAATGCCTGGACCCCTGTTCACATTTGCTTCGTTTCTTGGGGCTTCGATGAACACCGAACCTTCTGGCTGGTTCGGCAGTATAATTTGCCTGTTGGCGATTTTCTCGCCTTCCTTTCTATTGGTTATAGGAGCACTGCCATTTTGGGAGCAATTGCGCCGTAGCGTAGGCATGCAAGCCGCCTTGGCCGGTATTAGTGCGGCCGTAGTCGGCCTACTGCTGGCTGCGCTTTACCAGCCAGTATGGACCAGCGCCATTCATCAGCCGCAAGACTTCGGACTAGCGCTGATCGCCCTGGTAGCGCTTATGTTTTGGAAACTGCCGTCGTGGTTGGTCGTCGTTGGGAGTGGGATCGGAGGATGGTTGTTAACCTTGATTTTTTGAGTGAACAGTGATGACAGACAAGGATCTCTATGGCGGATTGATCCGCTTGCACATTCTTCATCACGCAGCAGAGGAACCGATTTTCGGTCTCGGCATCATCGAAGAGCTAAAACATCACGGCTACGAGATAAGTGCCGGGACGCTCTATCCGATGCTGCACGGACTGGAGAAAAAGGGCTACTTGACCTCCCGGCACGAACGCACTGGACGACGAGAGCGACGTATCTACGAAATCACTGAACATGGACGGATTGCGTTGACAGAGGCGAAGGTCAAAGTCAGAGAACTATTCGGGGAGTTGATCGAGGGGCACTGATTTCCGCGCATTCTCCACTCTCTGAATTGGAGCGATTTCCTCTGCCTGCTGATACCAAAAATCAACTGCTTGATTCATCCGCGCGTAGCCCATCGGCACGAAATGCGGCCTTTGTGAATTTCCGATCACTTCAAAAGAGCGGAATCGGAGAGAAAAATAGTCAGGAGAGAGTAAAAACGGGTGATTTCAAGCAACCTGGCGCAGGAGTAAAGTTGCAGGAAACCCGCATGAACTCCGCGAACATGCGAGGGTAGGTGAGAAAGACCAACCGGATAGGGTTGGTCTTTGGTATTGGTGGAGAAGTCAGTGATTGCTCTGTGGTACCGGAGCTGATGACCGAGTTGCCCGATGTGCAAGCGATTGTAGCGGATAAGGGCTATGACAGTGAGTACACACGTGAGCAGACCATAAAGAAAGGAGCCAGGGCCGTGATCCCAAGAAAGCGTAATCCGCTGAAGGGTAACGCAGATATAGATTGGGCTTGTATAGGTACCGGCATTTGGTGGAAAACGCCTTTGCCCGACTAAAGCAGTATCGGGCAATAGCAACACGATACGACAAATTGAAAAGAAATTACGAAAGTATGGTTAGCCATCATATGCGGTTATCTATGGCCACCTCTAATTCCAAATCCTAATAGAAAAGTAAATAATTTATATTATAAAACTATTTATTTACAGATATTTATGTTTACTTATAATTGCCGTTTATATTAGAAATTGGAATAAGGAATGTCAACAGACCCTGGAATTTTAGCTACAAACCTGTAATTTGATGCCATCAAAGCATTTTGCGCAAGCTAGCTGGAGGAAGATGCATTGCTTCGCGGTATTTTGCCACTGTACGGCGCGCAACAATGATTCCCTGCTCAGCCAGAATCTCTGAAATGCGGCTATCAGTAAGCGGTTTTTTCTGATCCTCACCTTGTATCAATTGTTTAATTAAGGTGCGAATGGCAATTGCAGAGCAGGCCTCGCCGCTGTCAGTTGCCACGTGGCTGCCAAAAAAATACTTGAGTTCAAATATGCCATGAGGTGTATGCATAAACTTTTGCGTAGTCACACGTGAGACGGTAGATTCGTGCAAATTCAGGGCTGCTGCAATTTCCCGCATGACCAACGGACGCATAGCAACTGCTCCATGTTCGAAGAAAGCCTGTTGGCGTTCGACAATGACACAGGATACTCTCAAAATAGTCTCAGAGCGCTGCTGGATATTTTTAAGCAGCCATTTGGCCTCATTCAGCTGACTCATCAGCATTCGAAATGAATCATTTCGATCACGTTTCAATATATCAGCATAAAGCCGATTAATGCTAAGATGAGGAATCGATTCAGGATTAAGTGATGCTACCCAGCGATCATTGAGCTTACTCACCAACACATCAGGAATGACATAACGCGGAATCGCTGAATTGAATGCTTCCCCCGGTTTCGGATTCAATTGCGTAATCAGCTGCTGAACTGAGCGCAAACAATCATCATCACAATGCAATAACTTCTTAATTTGTCTATAGTCTTTGGCAGCGAGTGCTTCAAGATGGTGCTCAACCAGTAAAAGTGCCTGCTGACGATGCGGAGTCTCTGCAGGAAGCGCCTGCAACTGCAACATCAGGCACTCTTGCAGTGTGCGCGCACCTATACCGGGCGGATCCAGCTGCTGCAGATATTTGAGCGCAGTCTGCAAATCTTGCAGATGAATGCCTAGCTCTGCTGGCAGCATTTCTAACAGCTCCGGCAGATTCTGCTTAAGATAGCCGTTATCATCCAGGCTATCAATTAATACCCCGACAAGATGACGATTGCGTTCGCTGATCTGACTTAGGCTGGTCTGCATCGCAAGATGCTCGCGCAGACTAGGAGGATTTATCGCTTGTTGGGCAAAATCCCATTCATCTTCGCCACTTTCGCCGCCAGTGTAAAAGGATTCCTGCTCACCAAACCAATCGGTATCTTCACTTGCAGGCGAAATCGATTCATGATCACTTTTTGCCAGCTGCTCCCCACCATTTGATTCAATTTGTGATCTTGGAATAACTGAGGATAACCCGTCGGAAGAATCCTGACCATGGATTTGCCCGTTATCTGCGCTATCGCTTATTTCCAGCAGGGGATTATTTTGCACAATCCGCTCTATTTCCTGATTCAACTCAAGGGTAGAAAGTTGCAGCAATCGAATTGACTGCTGCAACTGTGGCGTCAGCGTTAGACTAGAAGATAATTTAAGCTGAAGATTAGGCTTCATAGTATTGAAAAAGCAGCAATCACTGAGCTATCTTCATAGATTCAATTCTTTTGTTCAAAGCCGAAAATGCTCTCCCAGATAGACTTCCCTGACACGCTCATTATCGATGATATCATCGGGTTTGCCACTAGCAAGGACGGACCCTTCGCTGATGATATAAGCACGATCACAAATCCCTAATGTTTCTCTCACGTTATGATCCGTAATCAACACACCGATTCCGCGCTCCTTGAGAAAACCAATCACCCTCTGGATATCCATGACTGCAATCGGGTCAACTCCTGCAAATGGTTCATCCAGCAGGATAAAGCTTGGCTTTGATGCCAATGCACGCGCAATTTCGACGCGCCGCCGTTCACCACCCGACAGGCTAATGCCAAGGCTTTCCCGCAAATGACTGATATGCAAATCGTGCAACAAGTTATCCAGTCGCTGCTGAATTTCATTTTCATTAAAATTCTGCAACTCCAGCACGGCCAGAATATTATCTTCGACCGAAAGACGTCGAAAAACGGAGGCTTCTTGCGGCAAATAACTCAAACCCAAGCGTGCCCGCTGGTGAATCGGCATTTTGCTCAAGTTCTGTTCGTCCAGATGGATTTCACCACCGTTTAAAGGAATCAATCCTACTACCATATAAAAACAGGTCGTTTTACCTGCCCCATTAGGGCCGAGTAAACCGACAACTTCCCCGCTTCCGATCGAAAAGGACACATCCCGCACGACTGCACGAGATTTATAGCTTTTTTTTAAGTTATCGGCCCTGAGTACGCCCATGGTATTTTCCGGATAATTTATTTCGGCATCATAAACAAAAACTATTCTTTCGTATCTTCTGTTTTAGGGGACTTTGTTTTAGGTTGAATAATCACCTGTACTCTGCCTTTTGCCGCATCCTTGGCACTTTTCTCCTTGTCACTCTTAACCTCGAAGAAATCACGCGTAATATCATAAGAAATATAATCACCCTGCACTTCATCCTTCCCCTGTTTCAATCGCGCCTTGCCAAACAACTCGATTTTGTCAGTTTTATCATCATATTCGACACGCTGACTCCAGCCTTCAATATATTCGTCAACACCATCACGTTTCTGCCGGAAACTGACCAGATTGCCGTAGGCGGTTGCATAGCGGAAACCCTTGAGATCCTCTTTCATGATGATTTTGTCTGCCCGAATGATGAGTGTCCCTTGAGTAAGAATAACGTTACCGGTAAAAATGCTTCTGCGGAACTCATCCTTGCGCTTGTAGTCTTCAACCGTAGCGCTGTCCGCTTCCAGATGAATCGGTTTGTCACGATCAGCACGTTCTGCCAGGATGACATCCGGTAACAGCATAGCGATGAATAATAAGGCGAAAAGGAATACATTCATAAGTTCATGATGATTTAGTTGAATTTGCTATTTCTTACCTGCAGATCGATTAGCGCTCCGGCGCATTCTATCATCTCTCGCTTTTACCCTGGATTTGAGCTCGATACGACCCGTTCGGTTATTTAATTCCATTCCCACTGCATCCACGATGGTATTCATCCGCGTTACTGTTACCGGCTGGTCAGTTTTTGCAATTTCAGCGTCAGGAATGAGATGGAGAAATTGAGTGCGCATCGTCACCTGATCAGCGCCTCGTTCTCTCACAATGAATACATTCCCCTTGAGATAGATATCATTCTCACCTGCGGAGAGTTCTGCATAATCGGCATT
>NZ_JAGFJM010000007.1 GCF_024102715.1 Nitrosomonas communis | reverse complement strand
GTATCGGTGTAATCGCTCATAATTTGTTCGTCTTATTCAAGCATTCTGCCCTAGACAGCGGATGGCAGCGCTACCGAGTGGCAACAGTACGTTGGCGCCTGTTTCATCTGCCAGGCAAGCTCGTACGCCATGCTCGCTCGCTAGTACTCAAGATCGCAACCGAGTCCGTCGAGTTATTCCAAAACATCCGTACTAAAAGCTACCAATTGGCCCAATCCCTCGCTCCGTAACTGACCCGTTCCTTTATCTACTTGGCGCCGCCTCACCGCGGAAAGGGCAATCTCGTCCTCAAAAAGCTAAAATGTTCCCACAACAATGAAAATAGCAATGTGATGTACATACACGCCATCAAATCCACTGTTTTCTGCCCGCTTTCGTTTTTGCGATCATGCTTCGGGACATCCGCGGGAGAAATTAAAAATTCAATCGCGGAATTTGGGTTATATGTATGTCTTGATGACCCCTCCTGGTAGCGGATCCAAGTTTCAGCGCCTGGTAGATAGTGTTTCCAATGACTACTGCTCACATTTCGACATTACTATCTTCCGAAAATCTCTGTCTTGGCGACATCAAAAGAAGCGCCTCGATGATAAGCGCGGTCGGAAGTCATTGCATTCAGCGTACCGATCACCATAATCAGGCGTGTACGACCAAGGGAATCTGATTGCCCCTGAAAAAACGCTACCCCGCAGTTTTATGAACCATTCGAGTTAACTTTTTCGATCTCAATTTTGTGAAATAGATATCGGTTCCTGGCAATACCGGCTCAATTCATCCAATGAAAAAAATCGGCATGTCATGCCATGTCCGATTCTCGATTAACTCCGCATTGCGCAACTTATCTCAGTTTTGCAACGATGCAATAATTGGACAGGAGACATTATCTTTTCGTGTATGGCAGGCATGTAAAAGTGCGGATAACGCAGCCTCCAGACGCTTCAGTTCTTCCAATTTTTTATGTACATCTTTTAGTTTGACCTCAGTCAAATAGTAGACTTCATTGCAGTGAGTGCCGTCTTCCAACCGCAGCAATTCACTGATTTCACTCAAACTAAAGCCAAGCCTTTGGGCAGACTTTATAAATCTTACGCGCTGCACATCAACTTTGCTGTAACGGCGAATGCCGCCATAGGGCTTAGCCGGTACCGGTAACAAGCCTTTATGTTGATAGAAGCGGATCGTTTCCGCACTGACCCCGGCTGCTTTGGCGAATGCACCAATGGTTAGATTCTCCAAATTATTTTCCATTACGCTTGACTCCGTACTTGACTACAGGAATAAATTTACAGCACCTGTTAAATTTTTAAAAGGAGAAATAGATGGTCGATTTAATTTCTTGAAATCATTGAATTACTAATCCATTTTTATTGCAAAATGAGGATATATCATCATGAAAAATAAGGATTATCAAAATTGTATTGAAGCTTGCCTGGCTTGTCTTATGGCTTGCGAGGATTGTGTAGACTGTTGTATCGGTTCGGATAGAGAGAAATGCCTGCGTCTATGTATGGATTGCGCAGAAATTTGCCAGCTTTGCGCTCGCCTTATGGCTCGCAATTCAAGTATTGCCCAGAAAATATCCGCACTCTGTGGGGAGATATGTAATTTATGTGCGGAAGAATGTGGAAAGTATGACGAAGATCGCTGTCAAAAATGCGCCGAGATGTGCAGAAAATGTGCAGATATGTGCCGCCAGATTGGTTAGCACGCGAAAAAGACGGATCTGGATTTTAATCTTGGAATCCAGATCCGTTCCAAACATGTTTTCTTTCTTTCCATAACTCCGTCTGCGGCATCTGAAATTTTTAAAAGGAGAAATGTATATGACCGAGCCACAACAAGGGCGCGGCGCCCTCGCCGCCGGAGGGCTGGCCGCTATCCTCGCTTCGGTTTGCTGTCTGGGGCCGCTGGTATTGATCAGCCTGGGATTTGGCGGCGCCTGGCTCAGTAACCTGAGGGCGCTGGAGCCGTATCGACCGATCTTCCTTGGCGTAGCGCTGGTAGCCCTGTTCTTCGCCTGGCGCCGGATCTTCCGGCCTGCTGTGGATTGCGCGCCAGGACAAATATGCGCTGTCCCGCAAGTGAAAATGACATACATAATTATTTTCTGGACGGTGGCGGCGCTGGTGCTGTTAGCGTTGGTTTTTCCCTATTTGTTGCCACTTTTTTACTAATCAGGAGATCGATCATGAAAAAATTAACTGTTTTACTGCTGCTGATGACCGCCGTCCTGAGCACACCTGCCTGGACAGCCATGCAGACCGTTACCCTGTCAGTGTCTGGCATGACTTGCGCCGCCTGCCCGATCAGCGTGAAAAAAGTGCTCTCGAGGGTGGAAGGCGTGCAGCAAACTGAAGTCAGCTATAAGAAACAGGAAGCCACTGTCACCTTCGACGATACCAGAACCCATGTCGAAGCCTTGCTCAAAGCTGCCGGAGACGCCGGTTACCCGGCGACGGTTAAGGAATAATCATGGATAAATACACCAAGTGGTTGCGGATCGGTATCGGTGACTCGATTATCGTCGCACTTTGCTGCTTCACGCCCATTCTGGTCGTGCTGCTCGGCGTGCTCGGTCTATCTGCCTGGGTCGGTTGGCTCGACTATGTGTTGTTTCCGGCATTAGCGATTTTCATTATCATCACGATATATGCCTGGCAGCGACGCCGCCAGGCGCTGGCTTGCTGCGCACCCAATCACAAAGACGAGGGAGAGAAGCCATGATTGAACTTGTTATCGAAGGCATGACCTGCGCTTCATGCACCGAGCATGTCAAACAGGCATTGGAGAAGGTTCCCGGCGTGCAAGAGGTGCGAATCTCTTATCCAGCGGGGCGGGCCGAAATAGAAGTGGGTACGGGTGTAGCTGTCGAAGCACTGGTTGCAGCCGTAACAACACTTGGCTACCAGGCGTCATTTGTCGACGCGCCCACCAAGGTAACTAATTTCCACGACAAAACACTCGGCTCACCAGCAACCGGAAACAAGCATGGCAGCGCAGATCGCCAGTTGCACATCGCCGTGATCGGCAGTGGTGGGGCCGCGATGGCGGCGGCATTGAAAGCAGTTGAGCAAGATGCGCGCGTGACACTGATCGAGCGCTCTACTCTTGGCGGCACTTGTGTCAATATCGGCTGCGTGCCCTCCAAAATCATGATTCGTGCAGCTCACATCGCACACTTGCGCAAAGAAAGCCCATTCGATGGCGGCATGTCTGCAAGCCTGCCTATCATCCAGCGCGAGTGGTTGCTCGCTCAGCAACAGGCACGCGTCGATGAACTACGGTATGCAAAGTACGAAAGTATTCTGGAGGACAATCCAGCTATAACGGTATTACAGGGTGCAGCTCGCTTCAAGGATAGTCAAAGCTTGACCGTGCGACTGAATGAAGGAGGCGAGCGAACGGTAAGATTCAACCGTTGCCTGATCGCTACTGGGGCAAGCCCAGCCGTGCCGCCTATTCCTGGCCTGAAAGATACCCCCTACTGGACTTCTACTGAAGCGCTGGTAAGCGACACCATTCCACCGCGCCTGGCAGTGATCGGCTCGTCGGTGGTGGCGGTTGAATTAGCGCAAGCCTTCGCTCGATTGGGAAGCAAGGTGACGATGCTGGCGCGCAGCACGCTATTCTTTCGCGAAGACCCGGTCATCGGCGAAGCGCTCACAGCCGCTTTTCGCACCGAGGGCATTGAGGTACTGGAGCACACGCAAGCGAGCCAGGTTGCGCATATAGACGATGAATTCGTGTTGACCACCCCGCACGGCGAGCTACATGCCGACAAGCTCCTGATCGCCACTGGTCGAGCACCCAATACACGCGAGTTGGCATTGGATGTGGCGAGCGTTACCACCAATGCCCAGAACATGATCGTAGTTGACAACGGCATGCGCACCAGTCATCCACTTATCTATGCCGCCGGCGACTGTACCAACCAGCCGCAATTCGTCTATGTTGCGGCAGCGGCTGGTACCCGTGCGGCCATCAACATGACCGGTGGTAAAGCAGAGCTGGATCTAACGACCATGCCAGTCGTGGTGTTCACTGACCCACAGGTTGCTACTGTCGGATTGTCCGAACAGGAAGCGCACTTCAAGGGGATTGAGACCGACAGCCGAACGCTTACCCTCGACAACGTGCCCCGCGCGCTCGCCAACTTCGACACGCGTGGCTTCATCAAGCTCGTCGTCGAGGAAGGTTCGCGCCGGCTGATCGGCGTGCAAGCGGTCGCACCGGAGGCAGGCGAATTGATTCAGACCGCAGCGCTGTCGATTCGCGCCAGAATGACTGCGGAGGAACTGGCTGATCAATTGTTTCCTTACCTGACAATGGTCGAGGGGTTGAAACTTGCGGCGCAAACCTTCAGCAAAGATATCAAATATTTGTCCTGCTGCGCTGGGTAAGTCAAGGTGTAACATGCCGAATGACAAAAATCCGCCATAAACAAGTCTGCCATTAACTAAGAAAATGGCTGCTGGCATTTTGCCAGCACCATTTCGCGCAGCACTGCTTCTTCGGCGCTAAAGGCATCAACTGCCTGCGGATCAAATTGACTTCCTTTCATGCGTAGAATCTCTGCCTTGGCAACATCAAAAGTTGCACCTTTACGATAAGTGCGATCGGAGGTAATTGCATCCAGGGTGTCGATCACCATAAACAGGCGTGCGCCCAAAGGAATTTGATCACCGTGCAAACTCCTCGGATAGCCCGTGCCATCATAGCGCTCCTCATGACAGAGAATGATATTGGCCGCATCTGCCATACCGGGTATTTGCGATATGAGGTGGTAGCCTTTCTCGGGATGAGTATGTAACTCACTCCATTCAGCCTCGCTCAAAGGACCAGGCTTTAATAAGATGGCGTCCGGTACGCCAATCTTGCCGATGTCATGTAATAGCGCTCCCCAGTAAATCTGCTGCAACATATTTGACTCCGCAATAAAACGGCGCGCGAGCACCATAGTATGGCAAGCAACACGCTTGGAATGCAGACCCGTCTCGTGTTCACGCAAATCCAGCGCACTCACCAGCGTTTCTGCCAGCAGGCTAAACATATCTTCCTGCCTAGCGCAGACGTCTTTGATTTTGAGCAAACAATGTTCGGAGCAATAGGTTTTACCCTTAGATACAAAAGATTGTTGTGCAATCAATTTGCCACAATGCTGGCAAAATACTTCCACATGATTTCCTGTCTGTTCATTTTGATGATTGTTTAGCATAGATACATTTCCTGTTAATTAGGATCATGCATTTATTTGCTACCAATGCTTGCCGAACGATAGCGAATGACTTTCCTCAATTCCAACACGATCAGCGGAATGAAGCCTGCTGCAAACCAGCCTGCGCACTGGGCAAGTGTAATCGGTTCGATCTTGAACAATGCTTGAAACACTGAAATATGGTGTATCGCCAACTGCAGGGCGAAGCCTGCTGCCACAACGAGAAATAGCCGTAAATTTGAAAATAGACTGATTTCCCAAACAGTGCGCTGTTCACTTCGTGCCCCGAAAGCGCGCAGCAGGCCGGCAATCACCAATACGGTGAACGCAGCATCACGAGCTTGTTCCAGGCTGCTACCCATGAGGTAGAGCTCATAGGCAAATACACCGAGTGTGACACTCGCAGTCAACGAGCCGGTAAAGAGCGTCATTTTGATTAAATCCCGGCTAATTAAGGGTGCTTGTGAAGATCGGGGTGGACGATTCAACACGCCCCGGTCAATCGGATCGGTCGACAAAGCCAGCGCCGCAAAACCATCCGTTACCAGATTGATCCACAAAAGATAAAGTGGTAACAGCGGCAATGGCCAACCGAGTAGAATCGCAATCAACATCACGATTAATTCGCCGGCACTGCTTCCGAGCAAATAGGCCAATGTTTTCGCAATGTTGTCATAAATGCCTCGACCCTCTTCTACCGCTGCAACAATGGACGCGAAGTTATCATCGGTGATAATGATATCTGCCGCTTCTTTGGTCACTTCGGTGCCAGTCAACCCCATAGCGATTCCGATGGAGGCTTCCTTGATCGCAGGGGCATCATTCACGCCATCCCCGGTCATAGCTACCACTTTGCCCCGCCCCTTCCAGGCACGCACGATGCGCAGCTTGTGCTCGGCAGTCACACGCGCATAAACAGAAACCCGTGCGATGCGCGCTCTTAGCGCTTCCTCATCCAGCCGATCGAGCTCATTGCCAACCAGAATTTCGTCACCCTTGCCCAGTATGCCCAATTCATAACCAATGGCCCGCGCAGTATCAGGGTGGTCACCCGTGATCATCACAGCTTTGATGCCAGCGCGCTTACACTTGGCCACGGCTTCCTTTGCCTCTGCACGTGGCGGATCCTGCAAACCGATGAGCCCCAGAAAAATAAGCTCCTTTTCGATTTCATTATCACTTACCGCCGTGCCTTTCTCAAAGCCGGGGTTTGTCAGTGGGCGTTCAGCAATGGCAAGCACGCGCAATGCCTCTTCTGCCAGTAATTTATTGGCATCAAGCAATCGAGTGCGATCAGCTTCGCTTAATGGTTTGACGCCTTGCTCGGTACGGATCAAGGTGCAACGGCTAAGAATCACTTCCAGTGCGCCTTTTACAAATGCCCACGGCTGCTCTTCCTGCTTGCGGATAATGGTCATGCGTTTGCGCTCAGAGTCAAATGGCAGCGTAGCCAGTCGCGGCATTTCCGTTTCGATCGCTTGCCGGGTGATATTAGCTTTAGCGGCAGCAACCAACAAGGCGCCTTCAGTGGTGTCCCCCACCACGATAGGTCGATCATTCACAAAGGCCAGTTCTGCGTCGTTGCAAGCTGCCGCAGCTCGCAGCAAGGCGAATAGTTGCGGGTCTTCGGAAGGCACACGTTCAGTATTGCCCGTAATGAATACGCCCTCGGTCGCATAACCCTCACCCGTGATGCGATACCTACTGTCCGCAGTAATCAACTTGCGCGCAGTCATTTCACCCATGGTCAAGGTACCGGTCTTGTCGGTACAGATCACCTCAGCGCAACCCAGCGTTTCGACCGCAGCCATATGTCGCACCAACGCATTGCGCAGCACCATGCGCTGTACCCCCAATGCGAGTGCGATAGTGACTACCGCTGGCAGTCCCTCGGGAATGGCGGCGACCGCCAAACTCACCGTACTCAGAAAAAGCTCGAATGGTGCAATGCCGCGCAGCCATCCCAGACTAAAAATCAGCGTGACTATGCCTAAACAAGCCCACAATAAAAAATGCCCTGCTTTATCGAGTTTTCGTTGCAGTGGAGTTTCTCCGCTTTCGGCAGTCTCCAGCAATTTGGCGATACGGCCCAGTTGCGTCTCCATACCGGTATTGACTACGATTGCGCGACCAGAACCGTTAGTCACACTAGTACCGAGAAAAACCATGTTCTGTTGCTCCGCTAGCGGCGTTTCTAGAGGCAGTGTATCAGT